>JAUUYD010000002.1 GCA_030590585.1 Spirochaeta sp. | reverse complement strand
CTTTGGTGGCGCCGTCCACCTTGCAGGCCACCACATTCTCATGAAGGGACGCGAAACGGGCGAATGGTGATTCCCCGGCTATTCCGTCACGGAAGATCAGGCCGAAATAGGCATCGTCTGTGACGGCGAGTATGGTTTTACCTGCCGCCGCCGCTTTTCCGACGGCGTCGATAACAGCATCAAACTCATCAATCGTCGGTGAATAGCCGGTTGGGTTGTTGGGGAAGTTCAGAAGGAGGATTTTTTTGTCCCCTTTGGACATCAGGGATTCAGAAAGGGCTGCGACATTAAAACCGGCATCAGGACCTTCACCGTCGAATGTTTCGAATGTCTTCATAACGGCGCCGTAGGCTTCTGAGAATATCAGCCGGTAGTTACCCCAGTAGTGATGGGGCAGGACAATTTCGTTCCCCTCATCAAGAAAAAGGTAAGCGGCAACAGCCAGCCCGTGGGTGAGGGCGTTGGTGGCAACGGGGCGGGAGAAGGGAGTATCTCCGAGAGTGGGATTTTTCTCCCTGATCATTTCGGCCCAGCGGTCTCTTAATGCCGGCTTGCCGAAACTGGGGGCATAGCTGAAGGCATCTGCCGGAGGCAGTTTTATACGATCGGCCAGAGGGGACAGCCGAAGAGGTGTTCCGTCATCTTCCTTGGCCTCGCCGATAGACGCATTGATGGTTTTACCCTTGGCATCCAGGCCCTGGGCGACCAATCCCTTCCGGGGGAAAAAGATGCCCTTACCTTTTTTGGAAAGGAGTCTGAGTGCGGCGGATCCTTCGGCTTCGAGTATGGCGTTGAGTTCGGCGGCTTGCGGATTCATAACGGGTATCTCCCTGGGATTGATGGAATTGAGATCAGTTTACTTATAAATGACTGTTTGTGAAGAGTGGGAGAGTGAGGAAAATCATCTCGACAGGGCGGTAGAGGTCAATTAAAATATCGATAAATGAAGATACTCAAGACTTTTCTATTCATTCTTGGAAATGCCGTTATGAATTTTTTATCGAAATTCGTTCTGGTTGTTATGGTTCCTTTCGTACTGAACGTTCGATTCAAGAACATCAAGGTAGTTTATTCAACCCGGGGGCCTTTCGTTTTTCTGCCGAATCATACGAATCAGTGGGACCCCTTTCTAATGTGTTTTATTCTTTTACGGCCGATCCGCTGGGTGGCCTCGGATGGTGCATTACGGGATTTTGCAAGGAACCTCCTTGTTCTGGGCGGGGTGATTCCAAAGGTGAAAGAACAATCCGACATGATTACCATCGAGGGTTTGAGAAAAGCAATTGCCCTGCGCTACCCTGTGGGAATTTTTCCTGAGGGTGAGCAGAGCTGGGACGGCAGGACTCAGGAACTTATTCCTGCAACGGCCAAACTGGTCCGGTTTCTGAAAGTCCCGGTGATTGTTCCCATTATCAAAGGGGGGTATCTCACCAAGCCCCGATGGTCCTGGAAAATTCGGCCCTGTCGGATTGAGGTGGAATTCAAAAAAATTATTGATAGAGATGAAATCAAAACAATAAAGCTTACTGAGATTGAACGGCGTATAAATGAGACTCTGGTTCATGATGATTTTCAGTGGCAGAAGGAAAATATGGTACCGATACGCAGCAATATACGTGCTGAGCATATGGAGTTGGTTCATTATTTCTGCCCATCGTGTGAAACCATCGGCAATCTTGAATCCAAGGGGAATTTCCTCTTCTGCAGCTGTGGCTATATGGTTGAAGTTGACCGTTACGGGTTCTTACAGTACCCAGAGGGTGGTCCAGATTTTGACTCGCCGGGGGATTGGGTAAAGTGGCAGAATGCGCTGCTTGTTGATCGTATTAAAGACGCACTTGATGCTGCTGTCGGAGGTGGTGATGAAGATCCGGTTCTGCTCAGGGATGCTGATATCACCCTGATGAGGGGGGAACGGGCTATGCCTATGAGGCCGGTTCATTCAGGGGAGGCACGGCTTTATAAAGATCGAATTGAAGTAGGTGATACAGGCGGAGAGATTATGATATTTCCTCTGAAGGAAATGACAGCTGCCAATACCTTCAAGCAGCAGAAATTTGAATTCCGCTACGAAAAGGCTCAATATCGATTCCAACCTCCAAATAGAAGTGTTTCCGGTGATAAGTGGGAAAAAGCCTACAAGGGACTCCGTGATATTCTCGTCGAAAGGGGAGAGTGGTAGGCGGGGAGGGAGTGGAAGCGGCTGTGGACTCATTACTATCTGTTCCCGGTGAAGGAATTGAGGTTATTGTTACTTTTCCCATTACAGCCCGGGAATGATTGAATCAGGAGTTTATTCAAATGGAAACGAATTTTAATTTCAACCTCGATAGAAAACAGATACAAGAATATACCGGGGATATCAGCCAGATGGCATTGGTGCAGGAATCCCGATTGCTTGGAGGCCGGCAGGATGGAGTTCGAATTGCTCATTTCCGAAATGGTAGCGGACTCGAATTTACCGTTGTTCCGGATCGTGGTATGGACATTGCCTCAGTACGGTATAAAGGCCATCAAATTAGCTTTCTTTCCGGCACTGGAATAACCGCACCGTTATACTATGATTCGTCGGGTGCTGAATGGCTCCGTACCTTCTTCGCAGGCGCACTGACAACCTGCGGGATCACATATTTTGGTCCGCCGCAAATGGATAATGGAAAAAATCTTGGTCTGCACGGAAGAATCTCCAATACACCGGCTGAGGATGTTGCAGTAACTCAGGAATGGACTGGTAGTGAATATCAGCTGTTGATAAAAGGGCTTTTACGGGAAGTCAGTGCCTTCGGGGAGAACCTGAGGTTACAGCGAACAATAGAAACACATTTAGGACAGAAGGGATTCAGGATAACCGACAGGATACAAAATAAAGGTTTCAGCGTTCAGCCAATGATGCTTCTTTATCATTTCAATTTCGGATTCCCGCTGCTAAATCCAAATTCAAGAATAGTGGGTCCGATTCGAAAAACAGCAGCTGGTAATTCCAAAGCTGCTGAATCCGGCGAGCTTGATAGTTTTGCGGCATTTCCCGGGCCACAGGACAGCTACCCTGAACGACTCTTTTTTCATACCCTTGGCGCTGATGGTCGGGGAAGAACTTTTATTGCAATTATTTCTGAAAATGGGCCAGATGGTGGTCCTCTGGGAGTAGTGCTCAGATTCGATGTTGATCTGCTGCCCCACCTTATAGAATGGAAGTTAATGGAACGGCAGAATTATGTGGTTGGCCTTGAACCCTGCACCTGCCTGCCACTGGGACGGCAGGTTTTACGAGAACAAGATAAACTGCCGCTCATACAGCCTCACGAAGAAAAGGTTATAGTTGTGGACTTTGAGATTATTGATTCAGTTGAAGGGTTATTGGCGTTGGAAGATGAAGCCCTCTCTTTGAAAAACATTGACAACAACTAAACTTGATTATAATGTTCATATAATATGAAACCTTCGATGCGAAAAGTCGAAATATTGAAACTCCTTCGAACATTTCAACGGGAGATGAAGGTTGAAGAACTAGCTCAACTGCTCAATGTGTCCTCCTTGAGTATCCGTCGAGTTCTAACTAAATTGGATGAAGAAAAATCCATCATTCGCACCCATGGCGGCTGTATGATTGCGGGAAGAGCAGCTCTGGAATCCGAGTACCACCGAAGAGTTGGTCATAATTTCAACCTGAAACAGGGAATTGGCCGAATTGCTGCTGAACAAATTGATGCAGGATCCACGCTGCTGATTAACGATGGCTCGACAACATTTCATCTGGCCACACAACTTGAACAGAAAGCACCTCTTACCGTCTATACTAATTCCCTGGCAATAATTACCGAATTGGGAAGGGTTCGTGATATTGACTTATACATACTCGGCGGGAAGTATATTCCAAGCTTGTATTCTCTTCAGGGAAGTTTGACAGAGCAAATACTGGAAATGTTAAGTATAGATATTGCTTTTCTCAGCGCCGACGCAATCGATGGCGATGGGCGATGCCTCACCTCAAGCCCGGAAGAGGCTAACCTGACAAAAGCAATGCTGCGAAGCAGCAGGAAAAAAATTCTGCTGACAGACCATACCAAGCTGAAAGCTGAGGGTTACTTCGTGTACGGAACGCTTCAGGAGTTCGATCTCTGGATAACCTCAAAGGGGCTTGATGAAATAACCCTCAAGCAACTGAGGAAGAAAGTTGAAATACTTGAAGTAGATTACTGAACATCAATGATGTCGCATATGCTTTACTGAAAACGCGTTAAGGATATGTTTCTTCGCGCTTATTCATGATAGTCAGAAAATCCTTGCGATATTTTCTCGGAAAAACTATTATCTTAACTCATAAAAATAAGATATAAATAAAATTTGACGAATATAATTATCTATATTATTGACAATTATATTCAGTTCATTGGTAGAAATTATGAAAGCTGCATTAATCGGAATCGATCTCGGAACTACTGTCTGCAAAGGAATTGCGGTAGATGAATCATTGCAGATTATTACTCAGGAGTCCCGATCTTATCCTCTTATTCATGTATCGGCCAGGGAAATTGAGCAAGACGCCACATTATGGTGGGATATTACATCGGAAATAATCAGTAAGCTTGTATCTGTTATTGATAGGACTGAGTACCATATAGCAGGTTTAAGTATCAGTTCTCAAGGCATTGCGTTCGTTCCAGTGGATTGTAATCTCAATCCTTTACGTCATGCATTCAGCTGGCTTGATTATCGTTCGGAAGAGCAGTTATCCGGAATCCGTCACCATTTTAATGAAAAGTTACTTTTTCAAATAACCGGAAAGCGTTCCAGCGCATCCTATGTACTATCCAAACTTCTATGGTTTGCGGAGAACGAACCGGAATTATACTCCCGAACATATAAAATCCTTATGCCCCTTGATTTCCTTCTGGCTAAGCTGACCGGCAGATGTGTAACAGATCATACAATGGCTTCAGGAACGATGTTTTATGATATCACAAAGCAGGAGTGGTCCAGCGAAATCTGTGATTCACTGGCACTCGAAACTGAAAAATTTCCGGAAATTCTATGGAGTGGAGAACCTGTCGGTAGAATTAAAAGTGAAGCAGCCTCAATGCTGGGACTTCCGGAAGATATTATCATATCTGTCGGTGGACAGGATCAGAAGGTCGCAGCACTTGGTGCGGCAATTGATCTGAATAGAACTACTGTTTCTCTTGGGACTGCCATGGCGATCACACAAAAATGTCCTGAGGTGGTTCTGGATAGTAAGATGAGGATTCCATGTTTCACTGATTTACTCCGGGAACACTGGGTTCTCGAAGGGGTTTCTTCAGGAACAAGCAGTCTGGATTGGTTTAAGCGTATAGTTTTACCAGACAAAACCTATAAAGAGTTGGATCGAATTGTCGAATCAGTAAGACCTAAACAAAATTGTCCATTCTTTTTCCCCTTTTTTGGAACATCCGGTACACCTCAATATGTAAAAGGAATCGGTGGATACTTGACTGATATGGATTATTCCATGGAGACCGGACATCTGATAAAGGGCCTATTTGAGGGAATTGGATTCCGGATAAAAGTCATAATAAACCTGATGGAGGAGATAAATAATCCTGTGGAAAAATTCCACCTATTCGGAGGGGGTTCAAATAGTAATATTTGGAGTCAGATTATTGCGGATATTACAGGTAAACAAATTATTAAGCTGCCGACTTCGGAAGCCGGTTCGATAGGTGCCTGTATTCTTGCCGGAATTGGGGCAGGTATATATAAAGATCCTGAAGACGCATTTCTTCATATACATACAACTAAAATATACGAACCTGATAATGAAAGTGTCAGATACTATGAAGATCGATATGAATGTTATAGAAAAGTTGAGAAAAATATTTTGGGAAATTGAACCAATCGTGTATTTATAAATGACTGACAACATAATTTTCAACAGAAAAACTTCTATTAGATCCATGAACTGCTTGATTTCAGATTGTATACGAATGGATTTCAGATATTAGGTATTGAAATGACCACTTATCGGTTTCTATTTCTTGGATATTCTGCTTTTCTTTTTACTGGATTACTGCTGTTCCTATTGGTGCCGAAAGGAAAAGATCAACTCAGAAATATTCCACAGGCTTAGCCCGGAAAACCTTAGATTAAAATCTACGATAATCGTAAATTATGTTAAGAATTACGGCTTCTTTCATCTGTTCATTCTGTAGAGAATGTTCCAATCTTGAATCAAAATACAAACTATCACCCTCAGAAAGCATATATACTTTAGACTCATAGTGGAATTTTAGCGAACCTTTAAGGATGTAGATAAACTCCTCACTGTCGTGAGTAAAATTTTGAGTACTTCCCTCTTCTATTTTCAGAATGTAGGGCGCCATATATTTACCCTTATAATTGTGCAATAAAGATATATAAGAATACCCGAAGTCAGGATGTTCTCCCAATTTGAGAGTGTGCTGATCTTTTTTCACCAGATCAAAATTCTGAGGTTTCTTTTTTTCTATCCAATATTCTTCAAGAAAGTAGCCTATGTCTGCATTCAGAGCCCCTGCTATCTTATTCAGTGTTTGTATTCTGGGGACAAAATTCGATGATTCAATCTTTGATAGATATCCCTTGCTTAAATCTGTAAGCTCGGAAAGCTGTTGAAGCGTCATTCCTTGACTTTTTCTTAACTCTTTAATCTTTGAATTTACGTTATCCGACATCCCATTTCTCCCGTACATAACGATACGCAGATTCCACACCTGTATGTCCAGTAGCGCTTGCCTCCTCAATTGAAAGCCATCCCGAATACTGATTTTTTTTCAGGCAAGAAAAAATTTCATCAAAGGGAACAAGGCCTTTACCTATTTCCGAAGGAACAAGCTTTCCTCTTTCAGATGTATCTGCAACATGAATGCAGCTAACCCTGTCAATCACCTTTCGTAATATCGACAGTGGATCGACCCCGAACGCTATCGGATTTGCTGTATCAAAAAGTATCTTAATACCAATTGTTTTTAAACTCTCATGAATTTCCAGGAATATTTCAGGATTAAATGAAAAATCAGCATATGTCCAGCCGGCAGGTTTGGAATGGTTTTCATAGACCAGCCCGACATCACATTTGTCTGCTGTTTCCAAGACCTCTTCAAGCCCGGCCAATGTCCGTTGTACCCCTTCTTTTTTTGTCACTCCCGGATACCATTGACCTGAAACAAGGCGAACGTTTTCAGCTTCAAGAACCCCAGCCAGTTGGATATCCACCTTTAACTGTTCAATTTCGTTTTTTCTCACTCCAGTATCCGGGTGGAGAAATTGAGGATAAGTGTTAAATAAGGCTAGTTTCAAGCCGGTGGTTTTGTAGGCTTCCTTGATTTCATTTAACCGTTTTATATCTCTTATTTTAAAAAAATGAGTACTCAAATCGGCACCGTCAAAACCAAGATCAGAAGCTTCCCGTATCCAGGATGATATCGACATGTTCCCACTGATGATGTTACTGAAATAAGAAACAGGAAGGCAGCTGAGTTGGCTAGTAGGCATATGACTCATTTATATCTCAAACCCTTCAAGCCGTTTCCATCCGAGCTCTGAAAATTGAGTCAGTGTACGTTGTACTGCTCCATATGAGATAAAAGCATCCGGTTTCAATCCATCAGGTTCGTAGGCTTTTATAAATTCAGATATTGTCATTAGCTTATTAATGGATTCTGGATTAACAGGATTTTCTATAAGCTCCTTTTTAGGCATCGTGTTGTCCAAAAAAGGATTCTGGTGATCAGGATGGATCGACATAATCATCTTCGATCCTGAAAGTTCAGTGATGTGATAAGTTCCACGCATGGCTGCGATTATCAGCTCAGCTTTATAATTTTCCTGCTGGTAGATCGAATAAGCCCGTTTAACTACAGCGAGTCCCGCGGATTGTATGTCAATTTCACCAACATTCGCCTTCATATCCAGTGATATATCACGAATATAGTCATCAAGACGACCTATCATTATTACAGCGAAACATTTTCCTGGATTCTTCCCAATTTGTTTCGCTTTTTTTCTGGCACTTCTGTAACGCCGGGCAATGGCCAATACCTGGGAAAGTGTAAAACTCACGGTTACTGTAACGTGTATTCCCCGGGAAACACACGCATCCATCACATCAAGTCCTGCGGCAGTTGCAGGTAGTTTAACAGAGATATTATCTCCAAAGCCGCTCATTATCACGGCTGTTTCCAGCATTGCTTCCCGATTACTCGACAGTGCAGGATCTACCTGGGAACAGACATAGCCTGCGTTACCATCAGTCTGCTTAAACACAGGATAGAGCAGGGCGGAAGCTTTTTTTACGACGACAGCTGTCAAGGCGATTGCTTTTTCAGAACTATGTTTACCTCTTAGAGCTTCCAGTATTTCTGTTTTCCATTCATTTCTGTTCGATGAAAGGGCGTGATATACGAGTATCGGATTGGTAGTTACACCGACAGCCCCTTGATCTATGGATGCTGTAATCTCTGAAGAAATACCGGAATCATTCCACCATGATGTCTGTGTCTCGCCGCTCGTCCATTTCAGATATGAATCTTCTGACATATTAACCCCCTTCATTCATTATTCCGACACCCGGGCCTCTGCTTTCCAGAAAGACATTTCGTCTAAAGGATATAGAGGTCTGGGAACATTTTTCCATGTAAAATCTTTGAGATTTGACTGAGTTGTACCTGGGGAATCCACCCGGATCAGTCCCTTACGCCAGGAATCGAAATACTGGAAATTACTGCCGGTCTTGAGAACAACAGCTTTCGCGTCTTCGATTTTCAGCCCGAGGTGAGTGTAGAGTATCGGAAGATTTATGGCATACCCTCGATTCGCCATTATAACAATCCTGACATTACCTGTTTCGAAAAGCACTGTTTTGCCCAAATCAGCCATTCCTCGCTGAGTATTGAGTTTAAGCCCTTCCGATATTGCCGTGATCTTTCCTTCTATTCTCAGGGCTTGACTGAAGGGATCATTTTTACCCCCGATTGTCAGTGTAGCTTCACACAAGCCTATTTCCATGGCAGTTTCCACAGCCTCAGAATCCACTACCGGAAGATATGTTAAAGCTGACGTATCCAATTCGAGGATTTCTTTCAGAATACAGGTGCTGTCTCCGGTTCCGCCGCCATATACGGCGTCTCCCATGTCCGACAGGATGATAAGACCTTCAGAGCCTTCTGCTGTACGGAGTATCGCTGATTTCGGGTTGATTCTTTCGGACACCCAGAATTCTTCCCGTTTTTCCCATGCATGATTCCCGAGACTGTTCGCGAGGTCTAATGCCATTTTTTCATCATTCCGGGTGTAAACGACTGCTGCCCATCCGGCTTCCCGGGCATCCACCCAGGGCTGCATGGGGAAAAGAGAAACTGATATTACCTCTTCCAGATCTTCCATTTCACGGGCCATATCGAACCAGGATTCCATAGGATCTTTACTCGTCAGAAATTGATCCTGGGGTGTTATCATCGGTATTTTCACCCAGGCTTTAATAGGTCGTTTTTTCATAATTTTTAAAAGATTATAGATAGTTGTCGCGGCTTTTTTTCCTGTTTCGAAGAGGTTGTGAGGCTGGGTTTCATGACCTACAACTACATCGGCAGACTTTATTATCTGTTCTGTTACATTGGCATGATGATCAAGTGGAACAACAATGAGAACATCCGGACCTACAACTTCCCGTGCCGCTGCAAGAAGATAACCGCTTACATCGTCAATTGACTCTGATACGGTTGCTCCGTGAAGGGATAGAAATAATCCGTCCAAAGGTAGGCAGTCCTCCAGACCTGAAACAAGTTTCTCTCTGAAAAACTCGACCGCTTCATCTGTTAATTTTCCACTGGGAACACATGTAGCCACTAATATAGGAAGAAGCTCCACATCCTTTTTATCCGAGAAAAAAACACGTGCCCCATCGGGAACGTTGTTACTGATTTTTTTATGTAAGAACTCCTCCCCGAATAATAATGTCGATTTCTCAAAATCCTTTACCACCGAAGGAATCGGGCTGAAGGTGTCCGTTTCCTGACTGATTTCCGCAACTGCAATTCTCATCATTTTAGACCATCCCTTTTTCCTTCATGTTACCGTAAACTTTTTTTACTCCTATGGTGATATCTCGGATATCCGCAACGGTGTATACAGGAAGAATTGCGATTACGGCGAACCGGCTGATAATCTCTTCTGTTTTAATAAAATCATCAGGCCTGTAAGTTCCTGCTTCTTTAAGGCATGAACGCACAATATCTATTCTATCCATTGTTTTACAGTATGACGTCGGACCGTATATGAGCCCTTCCGCTTCATAAGCCAGTGAAAAATAGTCGACATTTTCACTGCTTCCCAGGTTGAAGGCTACGATAATTCCAGTATCATTTTCCTGAAGCACATCTCTGAACTTCAAATCCGGAAAATCAGCCGTCAGGGCTTTCCTAAGCATTCCGGCATTTTCCTTTGTTTTCTCAATCAGTCCGGAAAGTTTCCTCATCTGGGCTAGAGATACTGCACCGCTGAGCTCGTTCATCCGCCACTGCATTCCTGGAATCGGTTTGGTGATAACCGTTGATTCCAGTTGATCTTCAAATACAGTACGAATCATGCCAAGATCATGAAAGCGAACCGCACCCTCAAACAATTCCTGATTGTCGGTTGTGAGAAACCCCCCGTCCCCTGCGACAATCATTTTATGAGTCTGAAGGCTGAAGCAGTTGATATCACCCCATTTCCCCAGTTTCTTCCTATTGAAAGTGCCTCCACAGGCCTGGGCGACATCCTCAATAACTCTGATTTCATGTTCCTCTGCTATTTTCACAATCTCATCAAGGCGACTGGCAGCTCCCTGGTAATGTATTACGATTACAGCCTTTGTTTTTGAAGTGATCTTAGCCCTGAAATCTTCGGGATTCAGATTGAAACTTTCGTCTATCGAGGCAAACACCGGAAGGGCTCCGGACAAAACGACGGAACTGTAATCGGTAATCCAGCCATAGGCAGGAATTATAACTTCGTCTCCAGGACCAATACCCAATGCTCTAATTGCGCAAAAGTAAGCACCCGATCCGGTAGAAGTTGCAAGCGCGTAACGGCTGCCGATCGAGCATCGAATCTCAGTTTCAAAATCATCAACCATATGTGGTTCAGCGGGGCCATAGTGACGAAAAAGAGTTTTTGATTCGATAACTTCTTTAACCAACGCCATTTCTTCATTACCAATCAAATTTGCACCGATGCTTTGATATGCCATGGTAGCTGTTCTGACAGGTTCTCCCCCATCGATGGCAAGCACTTGATTATTCATAACATCATCTTCTTTTTATCAGTTTTGAAATTTCATCCGGTTCTACCCGATAACCGTTACCAAGCTCAAAGCCCCCCGTAGCGTTAATCTCCGCTCCGGTTATGTAACTCGCCATGCTGCTTGCCAGAAATACTGCGGTCCAACCAATTTCAATGGATTTACCCGCCCGTCTGATCCATTGAACATGATTCGAGAGTTCTTCGGCAGCTTCATTGGACTGTTCTATAGGCCCCCTTTGCTCTTTACCGAGGTCTGTTTTTATATTTCCGGGAAGGATGACGTTCACCCTTACATGGTTTTCTGCTTCGTCCATTGCCAGGGATTTTGTCAGTGAGGTAATAGCCCCCTTCGTCGCCGCATACATGCAGGAGCCCTTCTGTCCGACTTGACCTAATATACTGCTGATATTGACGATACTCCCTTGTGTTTTACGGATGTGGGGGAGTGAATATTTACATCCGGCGAAAAGACCAATCAGATTTGTCTTGATAACAGATTCGAAATCCTCGATCGAGGTTTCATCAATGGGACCCCTGCGGGGCAGATACCCTGCATTATTGACAGTACAGTCTAATTTGCCAAACTTCTTTAATGTAAAATCGACCAGATTACCAACCTGATTATGATCAGAGACATCACAACGATAAAAGGTGCAGCTCCCTGGACCACGTCGGGAAAGTTCATTCGCCCAAGTCCTGCCAATGTCTTCATTTCGGGCACCGATTACGACATCCGCACCGCTGGCACAGAATGCTTCCGCACAGCCACCACCAATACCCTTGTTTCCACCGGTAATAAGTATCACCTTTTTATTCATCTCATCACATAAAGGAATCATACTATCTCTCCTCCTGCAGATTCTTGGATGTTTATATCGGCCCTGTGCTCTATCTGACCCTGGATATCTATCGATAGACGGTAGACATGGCCCCCTGAAACTTCATCTGAGTTCGGGACGAAATCCGCCGCCGATGTGAAATACAGCTCTGTAAGATTACGGCCACCAAAAGCAAGGGATGTTGTCATCTTTTCCGGGGCCGGCAGTTTCCTTTCCACCTTCCCGTCAGGATCGTATCTGAGAATGTAGTCACCGCCCCAGTGAGCCGACCAGACGTATCCCTCACTGTCCACGGTTAGACCGTCAGGCAGCCCTTCTTCTTCTGCAACACTGACAAAGATTCTGCGATTGGAAACCGTTCCCGCTGCAATATTATAATCATATTTGTAAATGACATGTTCCAGTGAATCAGTATAGTAAAGTACTGAACTGTCAGGAGAGAATCCAAGGCCGTTAGACAGCCTGATACCCTCATCAATCTGGCGAATAGTACCGTCCAGCTCCACCCGATAAAGCCCTCCAGGCTCAGGTTCAACGTTTTCATCAATGGAGAAGTATCGGGTTCCGGCAATAAACCGACCCCGGGCATCGGCGACAGCATCATTAAACTGAAGCTGTTTCCCGTCAAGTTTCGAAGCTATTAATTTGAAGCCACCCTGAGGAGTCCAGAGATGGAGGCCGTCTAAACAGGCACACACCAGTCCACCACCACGGTTCAGAGCGAAGCTTCCAACCTTTTTCCCCTCTATAACCTTAGAAATCGAAGGGGGTTGCCCACCAATAGAATGAGAGTAGGTATAAATGATTTCTGCAGTAATATCTGTCCACCACAGCAGTCCTTCCCTGTCATCCCATACGGGCCCTTCACCCAGGATACAGTGTTGATTACAGATATTATGGTATTTTCCCATTGTTTCCAATTATCAAACTAAACGACCTGTATTGTCAATGTATATGGTTATGAACCCGTATTAGTTTCATAAATGCATACAAGATCATTCGACATCATTACTTTCCTTCCAAGACAACGGCATTTCCTGCGGTAATGATAATTCAAGGCTGCAAACTTCTTCGATGGTGGAATCTACAGCCTTCAGATCGTTCTGTTTACAGAGCTTCTCAATAGAACTGAGCACCAATTCCAGACGATGACAGGATTCACTGGCCGGGTCATTAAAAGGCTGATCGTTGTGAGTTATAAGTTGAATGACAGGTACTCTGGGATTATCATCTTTAATCTGCCCGATTATATGCCGAAGGGTATTTTCTGCCGATACCTGCCGTGCAGAGGGACGCAAATCCTGGTAATAAAAAAAACCTCTGCGGCTTACCGGGCTGCTGTAATCCACACTCAATGGAACATCAATAAATTCCAGATTACCCGGAGCACACCGAAAGGATGGATGGGCTCTGTGTGGATTGCGAGGTGCACCTGCCCAGACACAGTATCTTTCCGGCCAAATTCTCCCCGGGATAGATAGGGAACCACCTCGAAACCCCAATTTTGCCAAAACCATTGCCGTGGCATCGTTTGCACTGAATGCTCCGGGACGAAAATAGAGAGGTTTGAATCCCATGGCCGCTTCCCATTCACGGGAAGCAATGGAGATAATCTCCTCCTGAACAGTAGCATTATAGTAGCCAAACTCGTATTTATAATCCGGATAATGGAATTTTGTTGAATGAACATGCAAACCCATGCAGGCTCCGTTGGATTTGTATTTGTTGAAAAGTTTCCCATGCAGTAATGCGGCTTCGGGATGAATAAAAAAACTGACCGTATATCCATACTTACGGGCAATCTCCCAATAACTGCGAATATATTCTTCTGAATTATCAGAATTTTCAGGTCCCGTCCAATTTGCTTCCTGTTTGATCGGTTCCACATCCATTGTAATGAGTATGTATACTTTTTGTTTCATCTATCCGGCCCTCGTAAAAAGGGAAGCTATCTTTGCCGTCTCTTTCAGACCGCTTCCGGTAAGCAGCAGCAGTGCTCCTTCTCTCAATTTCTTATCCATCTGCATCCAGGCCGCGAGAACGGATGCGGAGGTTGGTTCAATAAAAAGACCCATTGAATAAAGTCGCCCTGCGGCTGCGAGTATGTCTTCTTCTGAAACTCCTATTGTAAATCCGCCACTTTCCCTGATCGCTCTGAGCACGGCCCTTGCTCGGGGAGGTTTCGGGACGGCTATTCCCTCGGCCACAGTTGGCTTGGGCTCAAAAAATTCGATATCATCCTGGTTTTTAGTAAAGGCTGAATGAATGGGTGAACAATTTATGGCCTGGACACCGACAAGGCGGGGTCTATGACGTAAATAGCCCCATTCACTCAGGGCCTTGAAACCGGAATACAAACCTTCAAGCAAGCCTCCGCTGCCTGTGGGAACAATCACTAGCGGTGGAATTTTACCTTGGAATTTTTCCCAAATTTCGAAAGCAGAGGATTGCAGCCCCATGATAAAGTAGGGGTTCCACAAATGACTCGCATACACAGCCCCTTCCGATGCTTTTATCGCCGCAAGACTGCATTGCTCTCTGTTCCCGGGAATTTTTTCAACACTCGCCCCATAGCTCAGCATCTGAGTGAGTTTCCCGTCGGGAGTATAATCCGGGGTAAAAATCGTACATCCAAGCCCGGCGGCAGTCGAATAAGCTGATATAGCTGCACCCGCATTGCCGGATGAATCTTCAACAACATCCGTTACTCCATCCAGGGAATTAATCAGGGAAATCAGAACGGAGGCGCCTCTGTCTTTAAAGGAACCACTGGGCTGCATATACTCCAATTTGAAAAAGAGCGCGCTTCCATCGATGCTCCTTTGTATTACCGGCGTAGCCCCTTCTCCAAGCGAGACCTCCCTGGAATTCGGCGGGAGGGAAAATGCTTCACGGTATCTCCAGATTGAATAATCCCTGCCACTCAGGTTTTTCGGGAAAGAATCAGGTAAATCCAACTCAAGAAAACCACCACATAAACACCGGAATATTTTCTCGTAAACATCATAGGTTTTCCCGCATAAATCACACGAATAATTCATTCTCTGCTTTCCTGAGTATTTTCCCGGGTATACATAAGGCCTGATGTCACATCGATTATCTGTCTGTTAATCCCCAGCGCATCGATTCTTTTTCTTCCTTTTTCCGTAATAAGCAGAGTTCCACCTGAGCCGAGAATAAAATCTTTCAGAAAAATAATATTACCTCGTCCCATAGTTAATACGGCCTTTTGAGCTTCAAAATCCAAAACAGTTATATCCGCATCAGCCCCGGGTCCCAGATGTCCCTTATTAATCATCCCGAACATCCTGGAAGGATTCCAGGATGTCTTCAAAACAAATTCCTCAAGGGAAAGCAGTCCGAGTTTCACCAGCAAAAGCCCTTTTTCAATCTGTACATTTCTTGCTATTCCACCGCCGTCGGTGGATATGGCATTCACGATAAATCTACCTTCTTCGTTTTTGGCGGTTGCACAAAGCCTCAGTACATTCGGATCATTGACTTCAAAGCTGACAAAAAGGCCGGTTCCGGCTTTCTCCCATGCGTCAACACCTTCACTCCCGCCAAGAAGAATATTCACGCCTCCCCGGGGTGCGTTCACTCGGGCATACCCCGCTTTGATGGCCTTACCAAGCCCTTTCTTATCAGATATAAAACCGCCTCGATCCAGATGTTTCCGGGTAACACGACTGACCGGAGCATTATTCTCACAATATCCACTTGTCCCGTTAATAAGGCTCAGATAAGATTCAGAAATAATATTCATATTATCCGATAAAATTGCCAAGGCCTCACGGGCTTCTTCAGCAGGGGTTCCCGAATCACCGCGGCAGTAACTGTTTATATGTGCCAAGTGGGCTCTCTTTCCATCGATCAGCGCGACTGCTTCCCTGAACCCGCTAAAATCACCACTATTTATAGTTGTTCCGGCATGGAAAGCGGTATAAACACCCATTCCATTGGCGATTTCAATCGCAAGAGCGGTTGATTCGGGAGTAAGGGGGAAATGACCGCCCAGGATTTTTATACCCAGGGCCCCGTTTTTCGCACATTGATCGGTAATTTCTTTCAGTTCGTTTTTTCCGGGTCTATTGTCCCTGATATTATTTCCCGGCAGCAACGCCTCCAAAACCGCAATATTGAGGCCGCAGCCAGCTCGGGAAATGTTCCCGGTAATATCTTCAAGAGGTCCGGCGAAATCGACGGCTGTCACAACACCGCTTGCAGCAAGCATCCGGAATGCCTCGGGACCACCCGCCTCGTTATTCAGGTGTACATGGGAATCGATGATCCCGGGAATGAGAACGTTTCCGGATAAATTGATGAAGCGCCTCGATTTCCGAATGGAAATGTCAGGCTCTATTTCTGCTATCATCCCATTCTCGATCGCCAAATCAAATATGGAATGAATATTATTTGTGGGATCAATTACAGTCGCACCTTTGAGGATATAGTCATACATTCTTTAAGCCCCCTGCAGTATAGATTGTATATATCTGCGGTAATTTCAGAACGAACCAGGTGCAGCGGACTCTCAATCTCTGAGTCAGTTATATATTTCCAGTAGATTAAAGTTTTCCATCTTCTGTACTGATATACATTGGACTTGACCATGCCTGTCCGCCGTTAAGTTGAGAAACCCTTACCCAGTAAGGATTACATCCTGACAGCGCAGATGTATCCTTATACGAAAAAGCCGAGTCGGTCTGGGATACATCCCGTGAAAGTTCACTGACAATCACCTTTTCGTTACAAGTTCCACCTGTAAACACAACCTGGTTTGCCGCAATATCGGATAAGTTGATTGAAAAGCGGATAAATCCGCAGGAAAAATCCAGTTCAGTATCTTCTCTACAGTCAATATCCAGCATTACCCCGTCGTAGTCTCCGGATGTGCGGGTGTCGAAATCCACCCGCTGACTTGATATACGCTGAACATGGTCGTGAAACTGGTCCAGAGCATAACCTTGTGCCCCTGCAATACTCCCATTTTTGACAAAAATGCTTCCCTTCCAGAAAACCTGCTTGGACCTTCCACTTTTCTGCGAAACGCCGCTCCACTGAACACGAATTCTCCTGAGAGGATAGTATCCTTCCTGCTTTCGGTTTACCGGATGGCTGTAAATAACCTTGTTACCCCGCATAAGCTCCACATCAAGAAGTGGTGAGGTACCATAAACAGCAACATCGATTTCAGGTACGCCGGATACGGCGAATTCTTCACCCATTACATGATTCCCGCTCTTTACCGATAAAAGTATTCTCTCTCCGTTTGTTCCATATGTCCTGCGTTCCTGCATGGCCGCAAAAACATCTTTCTTGGTCAATTCACGCGCATACAGCCCCATAAGACCGCCCTTCACATCGAAGGTAGCAACAGTTTTTCCAGCCAGGTTGGGATAAACGAGACCCAGACGGCCGGTATGATCATCACTTGCAGCGGTAAAACCGACCTTCAAACCTCTATCAACAGCTTCTTCAATCAGCCATTCAAAGGTCCCATGATGTGAATGAACTTCAATTAAACGTACAAATTCGGGATCGTAAAAATCCAGATTACAGCAGCGTCCACCTACATGGGCAGCAGCCATTACATCCTTTCTACCTCGAAAAGTTTTCCATAGTTCAGTCAGAGGAAAGCGGTCTGTATCCTGGTCACTATAATCATCAATCAGAGCATGAGAACTTCGATGAATTTCACCTTCATCACCTGAGTAATAAATATTATGGTCGCCTCCCCCCGAGCGAAGACCGGACCATTCATACCCGAGCAGGGTTACAAAGCGGCCGGGGTCATTGAAATGCTTAGTTTCCCTCAGTACTTCATCCCAGTCCTCTTTACGGACGCGCATGTCATTGCCCTGCCAGGAGGCAATATCCACTCTCGCTTTATCCCGGGCAAATGAGAAATACTCATTGACTGTTCCGGTTCCGACAGTGGAACGTGTTTGCCCATGGGCGTCTCCCCAGAAAAGGGTTTGTTCTCCTTCTTTTATCGGAACCAGTGCCGGACCCATGCACTTCAATCCGCTTTCATCAAATGCAGCAAGACGGAAAGGCCCATCACCACCAACAGATATCCCCGGTATAATTTTCACACCCCGGTCATCGGTATCAAAGGCAATGCTTTTCGGCAGCCCCCTCCATCCTTTTCCACCGTCGATGGTAATACTACCGTTATATCGATGTATCGGATTACCCGAGGAGTCAATTATACGTACTGCTACCTCAAATAGTTCCCCTCGTTTCGGTGTCTGAGGATATACAAGATGGATTGCATCGGCCTCCCCGGGAAGAACTTCAATTTCCGGACAGCCCTTTACCTCGTAAAAATGGTTCGCATTGAATATGTCGACAACAACCTTGAAAGTATGGCGTTTCTCAGGAAATGTCTGCATTCGAAGACCCGGTCCGCCGCCACTCGTATCACCAATAAGAATCTCAATTTCATCACCCTGGATTAGATACCCTTTAACTATTTTAACACCAATAGCATTTCGCCAGTCATCTATATATCCCTGGGCAATATAAAAACACTCCAACTCTACATCGGGATTTGAACAAGCCGCACTGACATAACCGGACGATGAAGGATCGGAAAACTGGGGGATTTCCATATCACAGGATAAACGGCGGCAGATGAGTACACGACTGCCCTCGTCTGAGCCGAATTCTCCGGCGGTATATATAATTTTCTTCGAAAAAAAACTTCCTGCTGTTACCGGTGTTCCAGGTTCTACAATCGCCAGTCCCACATCGAACTGGTATGGATCGATTCTGCCTTCCATTAAAAATCCTTAACTTGAGATATAATTGTCTCCAAATGGTATATCAGTATTTTCAAAATGGCTGTCGCCGCCAATACACGGACTGGAAATCTCGAGAATTAAAGTGGTTTCAAGAGCAGTGAATCTGTGAAAATTTTGCAGATTGATAAGTAGAACGTCTCCCTGTTCCATGATTATCTCTTTACCATCGTATTCCATCATCACTCTGCCCTTTTGAATATAAAATGTTTCAAGCTTTTTTTTGTGAAAATGGTTGGGGCATGTCTGGCCCTTAAAGAGAAACATGAATTTACCGCAATAGCCACCCTGCATCTCATTGGCAATCCAGAATTCCGTTTCTCCTATGTCATCAAAATTCCCAAGACCGAAATCCAGTATCAATGGCTCCACTTCAGGCAGCACAAGTTCCCATACATTCATCCAACCGGTAATATCTTCCAGAATACTCCTGGCCCTGTTACCCTTGATCGAATACTTAAGATTCTCATTTAGTCCTTTCATCGTTATTATGCCTTAACGGCCCCTGCGGTCAGACCCCGTATAAAGTACTTCTGCATGCTCATAAAAATAATGAGTGGAGGTGCAAGTGACATCATGCTCATTGACATGAGAGTCCCCCAATTTACCCCATACTGTCCTACTTGTGAGGCAAGGCCTACAGTAATAGTCCTGAGGCTATCCCTGGAAACCACAGTGATGGAAAAGAGAAACTCATTCCAGCTGTTTAAAAATGAAAATATGAATATTGTCACAACTCCTGTCAACACAACCGGTAATATTATTCTTACAAAAACACCAAACTGAGAGCAACCATCCACAGTTGCCGCTTCTTCCAAATCCCTGGGGATGCTGTCGAAAAAAGATTTTATCATGAGTGTACAAAATGGAAGATAAAACACAACACGTGTTACGATAAGTGCCAGATAAGTATTGTAGATATGTAAAGATTTCATGAGTATGAAGTAAGGAACAATAAACATAATCGGTGGAAACATCTGGCAGGCAACCAGAATCATCAGCGCAATTTTACCACCCTTGAGCCGATAGCGGGAAAATCCGTAACCCGCAAGGGTAGCAAAGATCACAATAATTACTGTCGATACAAGTGAAATAAATATTGTATTACTGAAATAACGCATTATCTTGGGATCAGCAAAGATCGCTCTATAATTTTTCAATGTGGGATTTTCAGGCAGCCAACGTAAATCCAATGTAAAAATTTCAGAGGCGGGTTTAAGAGATGCCAGGAATGCCCATAACAATGGAAAAATGACGATTGCGGACCAGATAATCAAAAATAGAAATATATAAGATTCTTTAAAATTTCTTGCACTGAAGATAGGTCTTCTCTGCCTAATATTATTATCCATTCAGTTCCTCCGCTTTTTTTGAAAAGTAGATATAGAATATGGAGAATAACAAATTGATAATAAGTATAAATACTGATAATGCCGCTGCTTTACCGAACTTGAAAAATCTGAATGATAATTCATATACATAAGTTGTCATTAAATGCGTAGAGTTTATCGGACCACCTCTTGTCATTACCCAGGGTAAATCGAAATAGACAAAAGTCCACACAAAATCAAGGAGGACAACAGTGAGTACGATGCTCATCATCTGAGGCAATGTAATTCTGAAAAATTTCTGAGATGCCGAGGCCCCGTCAATGTCCGCCGCCTCATAGAGCTGAGGAGAAATCATTTGCAACCCCGAGAGCAAAGTAATAAACGCGAAGGGAAAGGTTCTCCAGTTATGTGCAATGAGAACATAAATCATGGCATTTCCGGGAGAGGCAAGAAAAAGCATATCTTTGTCAATTATTCCAAGATTTTTTAAAATATCATTAATAGGGCTCAACTGTGGATGATATAGCCACATCCATATCAAACCTACAGCCACCCCGGACATGGCCCAGGGTACAAGATTTATCGTTCGAAAAAGCAAACGGCCGATAATACTACGATCCAGGGCAAGGGCCAGAGCAAACCCAAGAACAAGATGAAAGCTGACACTTGTAATTACAAAAATAAATGAATTTTTTACTGCGATATAAAAAACTTCGTCCTTGATGAGTGATTTATAATTATCCAACCCGTTGTAGGTCTG
Source organism: Spirochaeta sp. (assembly GCA_030590585.1). Next base: position 13,482 of record JAUUYD010000002.1, on the reverse strand, counting down.
TTCCCTTCCCGAAGTGAGTTCAATATCCTTGAAAGAAGAATTTATTCCCTGAAGCATAGGGTAGCCAATAAATATTAATATAATCAGTACTGTAGGTATTATAAAGGCATATCCCATAGTATTGGAGCGTAGTGATGTTCTCTTTCTAATCACAGGAATGTTCTCGATTTTCTACCATTAAGATTATCCTTCAATGTATACGGTAAGGGTGGTACCAACATGATTCTCAGGTACAAGGATTGAAACGGGATAACAGAATTCCGCTGCAGTTCGGACAAGTCTACCATTTTCTACGAGAATTCATCCGGGGTATCCTCGTCTTCAAGTGGATACCCCGGGTAGTAAAAAAAAACTGCCTGCTGGAAAAATACCAACAGACAGATAATAGCATTAAATGCTACTTAGCGGATATCGTTCCATTTTCCAGCTGCTTCATCCAAAGCCTCTTTTGGAGTAGCGACTCCCGTCATGGCTTTCTCAATAGCAATTTGCATGATTTTAGAAAGTTCAGTAACTTTTGCATGTTTTGGCAGGGCACCGTAATTCGGAAGAGTAGTTGCTTCAATATAAGTAGGCCATAATCCCTTTTGAAAGAACGGATCTTCTGTTGCAACATCAATTCTCGGTGGAAGAAGGCCTTTTGCTTCACAGTATTCTTTTACAAACACTTCACCGGAAAGCTCAACTACAAGGTCGGCTGCCAACTGCGGATACTCTGTATTCGAGGCTACAGAATGGGCAACAAATGCCGCAGATGCACCCTGAGAGGAACCAACATCATCCGGATATGGTACAAAAGTTACTCCCAGCTCGAAGCCCAATCCGGCTTCTTCAACAGTTGCCTCAATCCAGTTACCACCCTCAATCATTGCGGTTAAACCATTGGCGAATTCTTCTTTCTTGAGGTTGTTTGATTTTGCAAGGCTACCGGCGGGAACGTATCCTTTTGTGTTCAGATCCACCAGAAATTGAAGTGCATCAACACCTCTTTGATCATTCATGGTCGCTACAAAAGTAGTTGTATCCACCGGTCCACTACCTGCTGCCATCATTAATGATCGTAATTGGTGATAACCTTCTTCATCACCATAATTATCAGAATAACCATACTGATCAATGGTTCCATCACCATTCTTATCAATGGTGCATAATTCAGCTGCTAAAAGAACATCGGAATAGGACCCGGGGCCATTATCGATGATGCGCTGTGGAACACCTGCTTCTCGAAACATATCCTTGTTGTAAAATAAGACATGAGCGCCGTTTCTGAAGGTAACACCGACTGTTTCTCCATTTACGACTCCCAGGTTCCACTGACCGGGATAAATCTCATCTTTTAATTCTGCCGGAAGAAGATCATCCAGAGGAAGAAGAGACCCCATACTATAGAAGCTGCCGATAGAAGCATCATACTGTACAAATACATCGGGAAGTTCTTCAGCCATCTGAAATTTGACCATAGAATCGATGAATTCTCCCCATGGTACATCTGAAAGCTCTACAGTAACCCCGGGGTGAGCGGCTTCAAACCTGGCAATAGCATTCTCATAAGCCGGACGACCTGTTCCAGTATCCCAGCGAAATAGGGTGAGATTAATTTCCTGATCTGCACCTTCCTTATTACCTTCTGCGAACATCAGCGCCGGTACCATGAGTAATACCAGACATAAGATTGCGATTAACTTGTTTCCCATACTTTACTCCTTAATGGCTAAATAAAACGTGATCATTAAGTTTAACCTACAAATTCAGATTGTCAACAGATATATTTTTTAATTGTATACTATTTTGAAACTAATACACCGTTATAACTGTTATTGTTGATGATAATGGTCTAAATGTTGTATAATTGGAAACAATAGAAAGTTACAATACCATCCGTGACCAACACTTTATCCTGGGTGAAGGGTTTATCTGAGACGAAAAGGATTGATTATTATAATAACAATTACATCAATATTTACTCAATTTTGATTTATTTTATCAATTTTTCCTATCAATTCACATAATTCTCATTGTATTGCACAGATATAATTAGAATAACAGAACTTTGTCTACCCAATTAATGCCTGCTGGTACCCTTTTTCAGGATCTGTCAAAGCGTTGAGCCTTCAATCCGGGGATGTATTTGCAAGCTTCTTCCAATGCGTCCCCGCAATGATCGTATACTGCGGAACAGTGATGAATATACGGTCCTTCAATAATTCGCCGTTCCCAACGAGGCCAGTTATCCACCTCCATCCAGACATGAAACTCCCTGGTGTCAGGGCCGGGAACAGTTTTACCCTCACCGATTCCCAACACATAGGAACCGGTTTCACCGTCAAATCGACAAACCGTAAGTGGACCGTCTTTCAGACGCATCTTCGGTGAAGCACCCTTAAGATTCTTTAAAATCCAGGGAGGATACGTTTCCAACTCTTTTATATCCGGATGCTTCAGGGAGAGTGGAGGTACTCCGTGCCAAAGAAGAATTGCATTGTCATTTTCCGGATGTCTTATAGTGAATTCAGGAAAGAAAACTACATCTTCTGTACGTTTGGCGGAATTTATCAGAAGAGAACTCACCGCACCATAGAGGTCTGATTCTGATGCAATGACAATCTTATCCCGCAGAAGCATTGCCCCTAGTGGTAACCCCGGTCCAAGTTCAGCACCAATCGAAGTGAAGGTTTTAATAGAAAATGCATCGATGTTTTCGGTTTCAGCAATTTCTAATAATTCATCCCTCATGGCAAGACCATTGAGTGTTCCATCCGAAGTCAGCAGGGACGTATCCTTGAATAAATCTTCATATCCCGAAGCTTCTTTTTTATACTGCTCTTTATTTTTTTCCATTCGATCTTTAACAGACCGTACAAAATCACTCATATCAAAGGGGATGACTTCGATATCGAATTTTTCCAGTATCTCACTCTCATTACCGATAGTGGTCCAGAAAAAATCTACTCGAACGCCAATCTGGCCAATACGCATATTGCGCATGGTTTTTACAACGGAAGCGGTAGATATGAAATTCTTAACCCCTTCACGGAACAACGGATCCGCAACATCACAATTTTCAATGTAGGTAAAGGGAACTCCCAACTTTCCAAGAACCTTACTGGAGGCAAACATCCCGCATAAAGAGTCCCTGTAACGTGACCCGTCTTCAAGAGGAGCCTCATCCCTCGGACCCCAGAGCAATACGGGAAGCCCGAGCTTTTTCCCTATCATTCCAACAGCTCCTTCGGTACCGAAGTTACAATGAGGAACAAAGAGAGCGTCCACTTTATTTTTTTTAAAATGTTCAACTACAGGCTCTACATGTTTTTGATCTCGAACCATGCCGTCAGGGATTACATCGTCAATAGTGCAATAATTAATTTTCAAGGAATCGAGTGTCTCAAGGATTTTCTTCTTCTGTCTCATTGCGTCCTCATGGGAAAATACAAACTTTCCAATGGGACATACACCTAACAGCACTTCTTTCTTTTTCATTTATTTCTCCTCATTCAGCAGCTCAACAGCCGCATCCACTAATTGATCACCGCTTCGACCGGTAAGCATCGAAGCCCCTGTTTCATAACCGCCAATCGCATAGGCTTGAGCGGTTGCGGCGTATCCGGGTAGAGATCCATTCATCAACTCAATAACAAAACATTTCGGAAAATTGGATCTATACCGTATGGTCATCCCAAATTCGACGAAAGTCTCACCCTGCAGTCCGACAATCCGGGTATTACCTATCCCTAATACCACAACCTCTGCCGGTAGTTCGCCAAAAAGAGGTTTAAGTTTTCCCTCTTCCTTGAGCAGAAAAAAGCTCAATGTATCTTCAGCACCCAGGAACCGAAGCTCCGCGTTCCAGATATCCTCTTCAGAGGCTTCCGACTTTATTAAATCCTGCCATTCCCTGCGCTTTTTTTCCACTTCAATATCAATTTCTTTTCTACCAGGGAATGTACGGATATCGATATCCACCTCAACCGATTTAACGGAAAGTATAGGATCGGACTCAAGGGTCATATCACCTAATACACGGTAAGCTTCTTTGCCGATTGCACGGCCCACTCTCTCAGCCTCTTCGAAAGTTTTACCGCTGCGGAAATAGCGGGAACTCTGATTCCCCGAAGTCCCCTGAGCAAAAAGGAATATTGTATCCGGCAGCAGCTCTGAAAAATGCTTCCGGATATATCCGGGATAATCTGCGGATACCAGAAAATTATCTGAGTGCAGGAATGTTGGATGAAGTGCATATTTCACAAGGACCGCACGCCATTTCCCCTCGTTATCCTGAACGCCGATTGTCCAAACCTCGGGATCGGCCAGACCATTCGGATTCCTGCGATTACCTCCAACTCCCTGTTCCGGACCGCAGTACCCTTTCTCAAGACCAATCCTGGCTTCAAAGGTATTCGATACAGCCTTCAGGGCTGTTGAAATAAGCTTTGTGTTTAATTCCTGAATAAAGCCGGCATCAGGTTCATGACCCCTATCCTGACGATCCAGGGTAAACATCGAAGTGGCCCGGGGAGCTGAATGAGAATGAGAGCAGCATATTTGAATATTATTCTCTGGTATGCCGGTCTTCCCTGACACTTCCGTTCGAACATTTTGTACATACTTTTTTGAGAAAGACAGCAGGTCCATTGTGATTATCATGAGCCGTGTGCTTTTATTTTCCAGGTATAAGCAGGCAGCATAAAGAGGATCATGAACACCCTTGTTATATCTTGGGTGATGCGGATATCCCCCCAGGGAAACTCCCTCTTTCGGTGAGATATCTGTTATCGCTGTCCCGGCTATAAAATTACCAGTCATACAATACTCCTAATTGGTGGTAGCCAACTGCTATATGAAACTCACATGTTCCAATTTACATGAAGTGATAGTTTGAATCAATATTATTGACTATTCTAGTCTATTTATACTGCTGTAGACTAACTGTCAAGAATATTTGAATACTATCAGAAATTACTGTTACCGGGAGGAGTTCTAAATGAAGAGTGAATTACGATATCCGGATGTGATGGTTGTAGGCTCCGGTATCGCAGGTGTCGGAGCTGCCCTTGCTGCGGCTAAAACAGGGGCAAATGTTTTACTTGTTACTTTAGAAGGTGTCATAGGGGGGGACTCAATTACCGGCTTGCCGCTTCTCGGGGTTCATAATGCCATTGGAGAACGGGTTGTTGGTGGGATTCTCAATGAACTCCTTGAGAATTGCGACAGACTGAATGGTTATATAGGTTCTGTTTGTGATTGGCGGATGGTGCATGGAGAATGTGTTGATCCAAACGCGCTGTATCTGTCAATCGCCCAGGCATTTGAAAATTATGGAGTTAAAGTGCTTCTGAATTCGACAGTTACTGGAGTTGAATGCGAAAATGGGCAGATTAAATCTGCTACAGTTATCTGCAAAGATGGCTCTTTAATCGAATTGCATCCCCAATTTATAGTTGATGCGTCAGGGGACGCAAACATTGCCGTCATGGCGGGATGCCCATACGATTCCGGCGACAATAATGGTGATTTTCAACCGGTAAGTCTTGTCTTTCGGGTTTGTAACGTGGATTTCGAGGCACTGTTGAATTTTGCCCGTAATAATCCTGATGAAATCCTTCTTGCAGAAAACCCCGCTATTGAGTTGGATCGAACACGGTGTGCAGAAGAGGTATATAAACAAGGGTATCCATATATTGCATTATCAGCCCATGGAACATTGCTTGGTAATGCAATCCAGAAAAATGATATGTTTCCGTGTACTGCCGCTTTTATCACCCCAACATCTATACAGCGGAAAGAGGTTGCCATAAACGTAACAAGAAAAGCCGGTATCAATCCTTGTCAGCAGGAAGAATTATCAGATTCATATATCGTACTCTCCAAACAAGTTCAGGAAGCATTCAATTTCCTTCACTCCTCAGTCCCGGGATTTAAAGAAAGTGTAATCTCCGGGATTGCTCACAGGATTGGGGTTCGAGAAACCAGAAGAATTATTGGTGATTGTATCCTGAATACCGAAGATGTTAAAACCGGCAGAAAACGCAGTGATGGAATTGCCAAGGGTTCGCATCATATTGATATTCACGGTAAAGGGAAAAACCAGGTTCGAATTGCCGTTGACAGAGGTCAATCCTATGACATCCCGTTCGGATGTCTGATTCCAAAAGGAAGCCGGAACTTTTTAGCTGCGGGCAGGTGTATATCTTCAAGCCGTGAGGCTAATGGTTCAGCCAGAGTGATGGGAACTTCGATAGCAACAGGAGAGGCTGCCGGTACAGCTGCGGCAATGTGTGTCGGTAACAAACTCGCGGATGTTCATAACCTGGATGTGAATGATTTACGTCATGTGCTGACGGAGCATGCGGCCATATTAGACGGAACACATTGAGCAAGTTACTAATAAGAACTTGGGTTAAATCAGTGTTTCTTAATCTGTTATCTGCAAATAGTGTAATCAGGTCCTTGAAATGGATGCATGCTCTGTGGCGAGGATAGTCAGACGCCCGGGGAGAGGTCAGCAAAAAACTACTTGATTGACCCCTGAACCATACCCTTGATGATGCTTTTCTGGGCAATGAGAAAAAAGACGATAACAGGTACCATTGCCATCAGGATGGATGTAAGGATGAGATCCCACTGCTTCACATATGCACCGGCGAAGTTGGAAACAGCCAGGGGGATGGTCATAATCCTGTTGCCTTTACCCAGTACAAGCAGAGGAAGAAGGTAGTCGTTCCATATCCAGATGCCGTTGAGTACCAGAACAGTTGCATGAATGGGTTTCAGGATGGGGTAGATGATATTGTAGAATGTTTTAATCCTGGAACATCCGTCGATGTTTGCAGCCTCTTCCAGCTCATAGGGAATGCTCTTGATGAAGCCGTGGTACATAAAAACGGAAAGAGACATTCCGAACCCCAGATAGGAGAGTATCATTCCGCCAGCTGTTCGAAGCAATTTGATTCCCGTTGCCTGATAGACGATTCGGAACCAGGAGAGCAGAGGGAACATCACAATCTGAAAGGGTATAACCATGGCTGCCACAAACATCAGAAAGATTAACTGGGAAGCAGGGGTTTTTGACCTTACCAGTACCCAGGCTGCCTGAGAGGAAAAAAAGGTGATAGCCAGCAGAGAAGCTACGGTGATAATCACCGAAGAGAGGAACGAGGACTTGTACTGAACATTGGGACTGGTCCAGATATTTGCAATATTTCGAAAGAGCTGAGTCCAGTCCTCGGGTAATCTCATAGGATACTGGGTGACTGTGAACGCTTCCTTGGCGGAATTGATAAGGACTATACCAAAAGGAAGAAGAAAAAGAATAAAGAGCAGTGCGCTAAGGATTTCCAAGGTGAGAGATTCTTTTTTTCGGTCGGTCATAGTTCTACCTCCCTCTTCTTACTGGTTCTTACCTGAATAATGGAAATTACCACCAGGACAATAAAAAATATAAAGGCTCTGGCCTGACCCTGGGCCAGGTTGTTGGCCCTGAAAGCGGTGTTATAGATATTCATGGCCAGAAGTTCAGTGCCGAATATCGGCTTACCCAGGAACATCGTTGACGGCCCGCCGGCAGTCAGGGAAACATTGACATCGAACTGCTTGAAGGAGTTTACCAGGGTTAAAAACATTGTGATGGTGAAGGCCTGGGCCACCATGGGTATGGTTATGTTTTTCAGACGGTGCCATCCATTGGCACCATCGATTCGGGCGGCTTCATGGAGTTCAACAGGGACGCTTTCAAGAGCCGCTACGTAAATCATCATGATGTAACCTGCATACTGCCAGGTTCCCACCACCACCAGGGCAATGATTGATGCGTTACGGTCTGCCAGGACAAGGTTGTCCGGATTTGCCAGAGGGGCCAGGAATTCCCAGGCCTTACCGATTCCGGGAATGGCATTGTTAAATATGAACTGCCAGACATAACCCAGAATCAGTCCGCCGATGAGGTTGGGAAGGAAGAACCCTATACGGTAAATATTCCTGCCTTTGATTGCGGCTGTTACCAGCAGGGCCAGCGCGAAGGATACCACATTGATGGCAATGACATTTATTGCCGTGTAGACGAAGGTGATGATGAAAGAGTAGAGGAAAGACGGGTCGGAAAGACTTTCAGAGAAATTAGTCAGGCCGATGAAATTCAGGCCTCCCCCAACCCTGGCCGAGGAACTCCAACTTGTGAAGGAATAGAAGATTCCCATCAGGAACGGAATAACAACCACCATCAGAAACGCAAATAAGACCGGAGCCAGGAAGAGCCAGAAGACAATCCTGTTTTCACGAGTGTTTTCCATGGATAAAACCCCCTGTTTGATTCCCAAACGAACGAGTGGAGTGAACTTGTTCATTTCCGAGTGAGTGCCGGGAAAGCATGGCTTCATACCCCGCGGCTCTGCCCTGGGGTATGATACCATTCATTCAGTTCGGCATGACTTTAAGTATAGAGAAGGGCGGACATTTCTGCCCGCCCTCTACTCTTCGGAATGTTAACGAACTACCAATTCGAATTAGAGGCTTTTGAAAGCTTCTGTCATCAGTGTGATGAACTGGGATTTGGTGATAGCACCATTGGCAAACTGATTGTAAATTGGGTTCAGGGTCTGATCCCGGAACTCGCCGGAGAACAGATACTGATTCCAGGAGTATACCTTGCCCATTGCGGCCCATTCCTGGACGGATTTGGATAACTGACCTGCGGGATTGAGCTTGATGCTGGAGAATGCGGGTATCATCCCGGCCTCATTTACCATGTAGTTTGCTCCCTCTACACTGCCGGCCAGATCTGTGAGGAACTGTTTGGCAGCATCGCTGCTTTTGGATTCGCTGTTTACTACATAGAAGGAAGGTGCGGAAACGAAGATACCGTCAGTGGCGGCTTCCATTGAACCATGAGGTGCAAAAGCCACATCGAAGGTAGCACCGGCATCGGCGAGATTACCGTCTACCCAGTTTCCCTGATGAAGAAAAGCAGCCTTGCCGGTGGCAAAAGCGCCAACTTGAGCGTCATAGTTTCCGGTGGTGAGGACGGCTTTGTCGGCATAGTTGAAAAGAAGTTCAACCCAATCGGCGTATTCGGCGAGTCTTTTGGCATCAACTTTTCCGGCCAGAAGATTGTCGGCTTCGGAAGTGTCGCCATAGGGGAGTCCGTTGGAAAGCAGGGAGTTGAAGTTATGATGAGCGGTTACCCAGAACATCTCGGGACCGGCTGCCATGGAAACGACTGAATCAAGACCGAGTTCATCTTTCATGGTGTCAATCTTGGCGAAAGCATCGCGATAACCGGACAGATTCACCAGACTGGAGGGATTCACTCCGGCTTTGGCCAGAACATCTGCGTTGTAAGCCATGCCCCAACCCTCGACGGCTACGGGGAAGCCATAGGTTTTACCTTCATATGTGAAAGCAACCGAGGTATTTTTTACCCAGGGTTCATCACTCATATCCATAACAATGGACTGCCATTCCAGGAAATCCTGCAGGCCGTTGATGGCGAAAATGTCAGGCATCTCCCCGGCTGCGTAGTCGGCTTTTAACTGCTGGCCAAGGTCGCAGGAACCACCACCGCAGGACTTGATGATTACTTCGATGCCGGTGGCTTCAGACCACTGGGCTGCATAAGCCTTGAGCATAGGATCGATTTCCGGTTTTCCCTGGGCCAGTACGATGGTCTGGCCTTTGGCAGAATCTGAACTGCCGGTTGCGAACGCGCCGCTGACAATTACGAGCAGGGCGATCAGTACCAAGGTGATTTTCTTCATGCGTAACCTCCTGTTTTGGTGAATCCTGATAATTATGGGATTCATCCAGTTGACATGAAATGGGGGTTTGAGCCGGTTATTGGAACCGAGCCCAATCCGCTTCAAGAAGGATAATGCGAAACAAGAAGTTGTGCAAGCGCTTTCTCAAAATAATTTGAAAAACATCTCTGATATGAGGAAATATGGTGAAAAAATAATTGATTCCTTGACAGGGATGAGTTTCGCGTGGAATATATGTGCAAACGCTTGCCTTGATGCAAGAGTGACTCTATGCAAAGAATCGAAATAGATGGGGATATATGCGAATAACTATCAGTGATGTTGCCCGGGAATCGGGTGTTTCAACTTCTACCGTATCCCGGGTTGTCCATGACAATCCAAGAATCAGCGATGAAACCAAATTTCGTGTTCGGGAAATCATGGACAGGCTGGGATATTTTCCCAATGCATTGGCCCGGGGGCTGGCCCAGTCCTCAACCGGCAATTTAGGGCTTATACTGCCAAACTCCAGTGAGAATCTCTTTGTTAATCCTTTTTTCATAGAGGCTATGAGGGGTATTGGAATCGAAGCTCAGTCCCGGGGTTACAATATCATGTTCTCTTTTTCGAATAATGAAGATGAAGAGGTCGGGTTTATCCGGAATTATATAAAAAGCCGCTGGGTTGATGGAATAATTCTTCTGGCCAGCCGGGAGAACGACCGCTGTATGGCGTATCTGAGAGAAAAGAAATTTCCATTTGTCGTTATAGGCCGTCCGGACCAGGCAGATTCCACACTCTGGGTGGATAATGATAATTTTCATACGGTATACGATGTTGTTAATCTTCTGGTTGACAGGGAACATCGTTCATTGGCTTTTGTCGGCGGCCCTGAAGGTTTCAGTGTTACCAGAGACAGACTCAGCGGATACAGACAAGCTTTGAGTATGCGGGGTATGAAAATCGACCCTGATTTAATCGGATTCGGTCCGGATTTCTCGGAAGCAGGCGGTAAGGCGGCGATGCAGGTTATTTTAAAAAGCTGTAATCCTGATGCTGTTGTTACCACAGATGATTACATTGCCTTCGGTGTTCTTGAAGCACTTTCGGATGCCGGACTTGAGAATGTATCAGTGATTGGTTTCAACAACACTTTAAGAGGGCGATATCAATCTCCAACCCTGACTTCGATTGACGTGAATCCAGCAGAGCTTGGTGCTGCTGCGGCTGCGCTGCTCATTGATAAAGTGATTAGCGGGGAGGGGAATACATCAATTGATCATCGTATTATTGATACGGTTCTGATTGAACGGGACTCCACGTTAGGATATAAAAAACCCGGAGAATAACTCACCCCGGGTTTTTTTAAATATCTTGAGTAATTTCTTAAAGCAGTTTTACTTCTTAAATGCAAATCCTACGCCGAAACCATGCCGCATCGGCAGAGGTGCTTCGTAGAAAGTAACATCATACTGGGCGTAAAGGAACAGCAGGGTGATACGGGCTCCGGCCATGGGTGCCAGGATTTCTTTTGAAAAGGTTTGATCACCGGCAAGTACTCCGTACATATCGTAAGAAACACCGCCGAAACCAGTGACGGTGAAGGCTTTGGCCGGCTTGAATTTGAGATAGCCGCGTCCCTGAATAACCATATTGGCCAGAGCAATGTCGTTGGAGAAGTTAATACCCATGGCAATAGCCGGCTCAAAACCGACACTCACAACTTGTTTGGCACCGAATCCATAACCCACACCGGCATATGCACCGATACCGTAGGGCATCCATGAGGTATCCTCTGTAAAGGATGTGTTCATATCGGAATAATCGCCGAAATACTGGGCTTGATAACCCATCCCAAAATGCATATCAAGGCCGCCGGCTGCGGCAAATCCTGTTACTGCCACTGTTACAAGAACCATCAGGATAATTTTTTTCAAAGTTTTTCTCCGTAATAAAATTTTTATCAATATAACGACTTACAGTGGAAATTCCAATTAAATAGATCAGGATTCAATAAATCGTAGGAAAACTCCACAAGCTCTCCTCTGAATCGTCACATGGGGAAATCCCTGAAAATCGGTCATTTTTGGAATTTCTCAGGTCTTTAAAATTTAAAAAAGCCCCGGTGAAACGGGTTCGCCCGGGCTTTATGGGGTCAAATGCTTCTTTTATTTAAAAAAGGCGAATCCGAGTCCAATTTCATGTTTGGCCAGTCTGCTCCAGTCCTCGCTCATAACTGCCGCGTATTCCGCGTAAAGGAAGAGTACTGTTATGCGTCCGCCTATCACCGGATTGAAAGTATTCAAGCTGTCAAAACTTGTAGCGCTGATCAGGTTACCGCCATACCCGAAGAATCCAGTGGCTGTAAAAAGTTTTGCAGGTTTGATTTTTACAAATGCCCGTCCCTGATAACCGAAATTGGAGACTCCCACAGGGTCGAGTGAAAAATCCCAGCTGGGGGCAAACTCGGCGCCAAGGGAGAATGTTTTCTTATCTCCGAAGCCATAACCCACTCCGACATAACCACCGACACCCAAAGGCATGCTTTTTAAATCGGCCAATCCGGCATCAATATCTGAGGGGAGTTCGCCAACGTAGGCCGAGTGATAACCGGCACCAAGCTGGAACACCAGTCCGCCGGCTGCGGCAAAACCTGTAACTGCGGCAATTAGTACCGCAAGAATAATCAATTTTCTCATGTAAAAAAACCTCCAAGCAGAATTTCTAATCTTTCTGCCGTTTCAAGATGTTACACCCATTCTGATGAAAAAACCGTTAAATGCACATTTTTTTCCAGACTGAATACAGAACGACTGTCATGGCTGATATGATGGAGTATGCTTCGCCTGCGAATTCTGGACTATGCTATTATCCTTCTGTCCCTGGCGGTTGTTTCCGCCTCGGTGTTCTGGTCTTCAGCAGGACGGGAGGGGGAGCTTCGAGGGGAGGTAGAAGCTTCCGGGGAAGTTTATATCATGCCCCTTACCCAAAATGGTTCTCTGGTACTGGAAGGACCTGTTGGAGAAACCAGAGTTGAAGTGGCTGATGGGGAGATCTTCATCACTGACTCTGACTGCAGGGATAAGATTTGCATTGCCATGGGCCGAATCTCAGGTCATTCCGGGTGGATTGCCTGCCTTCCGAATCGGGTTTTCGTCAGAGTGGTTGCCGTTAATCCGGAGGTGGATGCCGGTGCGTTCTGATAGACAGGAAATAACCGCTTTTCTGGGAGCCCTCTGTCTGTTTCTCTCGGCAGTTGAATATCTGATTCCCAAACCGTTTCCTTTTTTCAGGTTGGGACTTGCCAATCTGCCGCTTTTACTGGGTCTGCGGTTTCTTAAGCCTGCCGATCTGTTTCTGGTTCTTCTACTCAAAGTTCTGGGACAGGGTTTGATTAACGGAACTCTGGCGTCTTATGTTTTTCTTTTTTCACTCTCCGGATCTGTAGTCTCGGTTTTGGTTATGAATGGGGTATACCGAATCGGCGGCCGTTATGTGGGACTGGTGGGGGTTTCACTTTCCGGAGCTTTGGCCAGTTCATTGATTCAAGTGGTACTGGCGGTAAGCTTTGTATTTGGTAATACGGCCCGGGTTATTGCTCCTTTTTCTATTGGATCGGGAATTATTACGGGCTTAATTATCGGTCTGTTTGCCGAGGGTTTTGTTTCTACATCCAGGTGGCTGAAAGGAATTGAGAAGCGCTATAAAAAAAGCACGGAATACCTGGAATGAGTATAAAGCAGCGGGATAGAAT
>JAUUYD010000189.1 GCA_030590585.1 Spirochaeta sp. | reverse complement strand
TGATACGGGAGCCGACGGCAGGCTGCTCCGGAAGGCCGGTATCAGGCGTGACTGGAAGGATACAAAATCCGATTACTGCTATAAAAAAACTGCCGTTAAAGCCTTTGATGAGCTGATGGATACCCTGGATGCTCCTCTGGTCCTTTTGAGCTACAGCACCGACGGCATCATCCCTTTTGACCATCTGAGGCTGCGCTGTGAAGAGTACGGCCGTGTGCGTCTGGCGGCAAATCCCTATGTTACCTTCAGAGGCGGGCGGCAGAGTAACCGGCGGCGGGATCGTAATCTTGAGTTTGTTCTGATTGTAGAGCGCAATAAAAAAACGCATTCCCGGGATAGAAAGGATGTCGATCGTATTCTTATTAATCGGCAGCTTCAGCTTTTGTCAAATGACCTCTTGCGCCCTGAAAGCTTAAGAACATTCGGAAAAGTGGATGGGTCGATCTGGCAGCCGGAATTGGGCTCAGCAAAAATACAGATCCAAACCCGGCATCTTGTTCGGATAAGCGCTCTCCCCGATATCAGCGCCTTGAGTGATGAGGATGCCCGTATGCTGATTAATGCTCTGGAAGCATCCCGCTGTGTTAACCGTGATGAAGAAATGGAAGTTCTGGAAACTGTCTGGATTAACCATCCAGGGGACTGCCTGGATCTTGTGAAGGGTATACCCCGGATAATGAGAAAAATGGCCCACCGTAAATACCAGGATCAATTCGAAAAGCATTTAGCAGCCCTGAGGGGAATCGGCAGCAGGAATCCGGCGGAGTTTTCCCGGATATCTGCCGAATTGGACCGTATTGAAGAGCAGGTCAGTCTGAGGCTTCGGGATTGAAACCCCTTCCGACACCGGTTATGCTAGCGCCACGAATTTATTCATGAGGGGGCCGATATGGGCCAACGGGGTGAAATATACAGTACGAGGATTTTTCTTGATGATGGTGATAAAACCTTCTTTTTCAACGTCAAAGAAAATCGATATCACGATTACTACCTGAACATTGTTGAAAGCCGGAAGGCTGAAAGGGGATTTAAACGATCTTCCGTAGTGGTCTTTGATGATGATATTGATAAATTCCTTATTGTGCTTAACAGGGTTATGGATGCAATCCGCAGGCGAAAAGGAAGCCCCGAAGAAACCCTTACCGTCGGCGGAGGCAGGCGGGAATACATCCTGCGCTTACCGCCTCGGGGGAAACCGGCCCTGCAGCTCACTGAAAAACGCGAGGATGCAACAGGTTCTCGCCGGGAATCCGTGATTATTCCGATTAATTCCTTTGATATTTTTACTGAAGGACTCTCAAAAGCCGTATCGGCGATGAAAAACGCCTGAAAACCTGTATAATAAATTACATGGGCTCACTGGGCATTGCCATAGACGGCGGCAGGTACATTCGTGTTGAATCATCTCTGAGTGATATTTCCCGGACGGTCCGGCTTCGTACCATGCGTCCCGGACAGGATGCCGCGAGACTCGATTTCTGTGTATTCAGGCGAAATGGACCACAGCTTCGAAAAAGCGTAGTTCTGAAAGGGTTATCAGCTGAGGTTCAAGTTCCATCTGAATTACGATTGAGTATTGAACGGCGTAATTTTTCTCTTTGGACTGTCAATCTCCTGAAGCCTGACGGAACCCGGGAGATTATCAGGGTAAGAACAGGAATCGGACTATGGCCGCTTATCGTAATTGCCGTCGGTTTGATTTTCCTGGGTTTATGGATCTTACTGCCCCGGATCTCTGTTCCATCAGAGAAATACGCAGCTGCAGCCGATACTGCAAATGTCATAAGTTCCGGCAATGATTTGACAGATACTCCTGATATTGAACCATCTGCCGCACCTTCAGCGCTGCCACCAACTGAAAAATTGGCTGCAGTTGATCCTGAACCTGAACTTGAACCGGATGCAGCACTGCTCCCCGGTACTGTCATCATTTACTTTCAAGCTGAAAGTGCCGTTATTTCCAATACAGCCAGGGATGATTTGAACAAACTTTCCGATTTATTAGCTGATAACATCAGCATAGAGATTGGCGGGCATTGCGCGAACTACGGCACAGAGCGGGGAAGATGGGCACTATCCCGGGCCAGGGCTGATACTGTTGCCGATTATCTATCCGGTATAATTTCCCCTACGGTGAATGTTGAAGTGAAAGCCTTTGGCGGGTTCAAACCGCTTAATCGCGATCCGGAACTCCAGGACAGGAATCGAAGAGTTGAAATAATTGTTTCCGGCGGAGACGAATGAGATCTCTAAAAAGGCGTATCTGAGTTGTCTCCACCTGCAGGCCTTGAGTATAATGGCGGTATCGGGGGGGCCTTTGTTTCTTAAACGTATCGAAATACTCGGCTTTAAATCATTTGCCGACCGCACAGTAATCGAATTCAATAAAGGTATCTCAGCTCTTCTCGGCCCTAACGGCTGCGGAAAGAGTAATATAGTTGATGCTATCAAGTGGGTTCTCGGTGAGCAGTCCGTACGAAATATGCGGGCCGAACGCATGGATGATGTTATTTTCAGTGGAACCGAGAATCGTAAAGCACTCAATGTAGCTGAGGTTACTCTGGTGATTTCAAATGATGAAGGGATACTTGAGATTGACAGACCGGAAATTGCCATCAAAAGGCGAATTTTCCGGGAGGGGGATAGTGAGTACTTCCTCAATGGAACGGCTGTCAGGCTTAAGGAAATTCGTGAGCTTTTCTTTGATACGGGTATCGGGAAATCGGCCTATTCAGTGATGGAACAGGGGCGTATCGACCAGGTACTCTCCAACAGGCCTGAAGAGCGGCGTTTTATCTTTGAGGAAGCCGCCGGTATAACAAAGTACCGGATGAGGGGCAGTGAAGCTGAGCGTAAGCTGGTTAAAACCGAAGAGAATATGGGGCAGGTGGAGAACATCCTCCATGAAGTTCGGCGTAATTACGAAACCCTGAAAAAGCAAACTGATAAAACCCTTGAGTACCGGCAGTTCAAAGAATCCATTTTTGAGCTGGATCGGGATTTGAAACTGCTTCAGTGGCGTGGTCTGATAAAATCCGGGGAGAAAAAAACTGAAAGGTTAAAATCACGGGAAGAAAAATACATTTCGGTTGTTGAAAAGATTGATAGTCTGAAAGCCACTCTTGTAAGTGAGCTTGATTCGGTAAATCAGATGGAATCCCGGCTGATTGAAAGTCAGAAACAGCTCTACGGAATGGATCTGGAGAAAGAGAATCAGGAAAGTCAGTTGAAAAGCATACATGAAAGGCGGAATGAGTCGGAGGAAGCCGGCAAAACATTCAAATCACGGGAGCTGAATGCTTCCGAAGCGCTGGCTGCTCTTAAAAAGCTCAGAGCTAACCGGGAAATCGATCTGGCCTCATTCAGAGACAGGCTGAAAGAGATTGAAGGAAATATTACCACATTACAGAAAACCATCACTTCCGCCGAAGAACGCGGCAGGGGAAACGGTGATGAAACAAAACAGGTTAATGGTAATCTGGCAGCGGAAGAGAAAAAGCGTGAGGGTCTTCAGGAAGATCTTCGAACACTTACTGATGATATCGTCAGCGAACTTGACCGCGGACTGAAAGATTCCGGTTACGACCGGAATGCCAGGCGAGTTCTTGAAACTTCTCTGATTGATCTGATGGCAGAAATACGAATACGCAGTGAAGGCCGGGCGAAATTACTCTCGGACAAGAAGAATCTGACCGACGGTGACAAGGCTCTGGAACTTCTGGAGAATGCATCAGCGGAATTTTTTGAACTCAGTGCTTCTCTCGGTGAACTTGTCAGGCTTTTTACTGAATATAGGGATTCTGAAGCAGACTTTCTGGAGGAATTTCTGGCTCCGGCAGGAATTATCACCAGAAAACGGGAACTTGATGAAAAAATTATCAGTTCTGTAGAGAGCACCCGGGAGCTGAGAGTACGCCTTACAGCATTGGAAGAAGAGAAAGTATTGCTGTCCGTTCAAATTAAAGAAGCCCGGGAAAGCCTTGAAGAGCTTCGGGTCGCCCAGGCCCGAACCACCACCCAGGCAGCGGCAGCCGAGGATTCCCTGGCGTCATTGGCGAGGGAGGTGGAGTCCGAAACTGCCAGATTGGATGAAATCCGGCAGCTGCTTGCCGCTGAAGAAACACGAATGCGCAATCTTGACGATCAAGTGAAAGCCATACTCTTAAAAAGAGAAGAATTGGAGAACGAGCAGGAGAGGCTTCGTAAAGACATGGCCGGACTGGAAACCGGGATCAGTTCTGAAAATGAAAAAATGGCTGGAAGTGAAGATAAGCTTAAAAAGCTCACGGAGCAACGCGGCAGTCTTGAAATTGAGAAACAGAGAATCCATCTGGAGATGGAGCATGTAGAAAATGAAATTAAGCTCCTGTTGGAAGATTTTCGGGATAGAAATTCCCGGGATCTCACAGATTACAAAGATTTAAAAGAATCAATTGAACTCAGCCCTGGAGAAATCAGAGGGAAACTCAACCTGGTCAAAGGTGAATTAAAATCCCTTGGGCAGGTGAACCTCATGGCTCCCGAAGAGTTCAAGGAAGTAGCCGAGCGATATGATTTTCTTAACAATCAGCTCGAAGATTTAAAGAAAGCCCGGGAACATCTTTCCCTGGTTACCGAAGAGATCCGAAAGGAATCGGCCAGCCTGTTTTTGAAAACCTACAAAGAGATCAGGGATCATTTTCACGAGATGTTCCGTCGTCTTTTCGGAGGCGGCAGGGCTGAAATCCGCTTGATTGATCCGGATGATCCTCTTAATTCAGGTCTTGAAATCTACGCTCAGCCTCCGGGGAAAAAGCTTGAAAATATCTCTTTACTTTCCGGAGGTGAGAAATCCCTCTGCGGTGTGGCATTGATGTTTGCCACGTTTCAAGTTAAACCGTCTCCGTTCTGTATACTTGATGAGATAGATGCGGCTCTGGATGAAGCCAATATTCAGCGTTTCGTTAATTTACTGTCGGAGTTCGGCCGGAAAAGCCAATTTATAGTCATTACCCATAATAAAAAGACAGTAGCCGGCGCCAAAACCCTATTAGGTGTGACAATGCAGGAATCGGGAGTTTCCCGGCTCATAACCATGAGACTGGATGGACAGGAACAAGGTGATGAAGAACCCGTTAAAGTTGGTTGATAAAAAGGGCCTGGTAATAATGCTGGGAGGATTTCTACTGATAACTCTCATCTCTGTAATTGCTATAGTTTTGATTGTATCCAATCGTAACCGTGCCACCCGGGAAGCTTATGCCGATCGTTCAAGAAGGGAAGAACAGGCGTTCACAAGCAGCACCAGTTTCGGTCTGGAAGATTTTTATCTCGATATCCGAAACCCCGATACGGGAATTGTGTATCCCGTCAGACAAGCTGTAAGTCACTGGAGCCGTGAGAAGGTTGATGAGTACTGGATCAGCCCGAAAGAAGCCGGTATTTCTTCACTTTCAGAAAATAAT
>JAUUYD010000286.1 GCA_030590585.1 Spirochaeta sp. | reverse complement strand
TGAACTCTATCAGCAGTCTGTTGAGTTCCACCCGGCTGGAAAAGACATTAAAATCATCCATCAGGATTTCCCCGAGGAGCCGATGGCTTTGCCGGAGAGTCTCCTTGGATTCAAGGTTTTGAAGATCCAGAGCTTTTTCCAGGATTACCTCATTGATTTTGCGTTTCTCTATGAGAAATTGACCGAAGAGGGACCGGCTGGCAACCTGTTTTTCGGGTCCTCTGGATACCTTTAATCCTGATGGTCCAATCTTCGGTTTGAGTGGCGGTGGAAGCTCATCTACGATATTGAGTTCGCCCTTTCTGGCCTCAATCGCCTTTTTCACCTTTTCGAATTCTATCAGGGCATTGTTCAGTTCAACCCGGCTTCGGAAAACCTGAAAGTCATCCAACAGAATCTGACCCAGCAATCTGGGAGAGGTTCTAAGTGTGTCGCTCTTTTCAGCATTCTGAATTTCAAGAGCCGTTTTCAGTACCGCCCCTTCTACCCGGCCTTTACGAATCAGCCATTCACCGAAAACAAGCCGTTCTTTGGTAAAGCGGCTCATGAATTACCTGTCTTCCCGAGATATTCCTCAAAAATACTGTCGAAATCCCCACTGCCCTTTTCCGCTTCCTCTTTGAGGGCTTCTTTCAGATCCTTCAGTTGGGATTCATCCAGGCTTTCAAGGGCATCTTTTCCCCAGCGTTCCAGGGATCGGCGGAACTTCGGATCGCTGAGAGTATCACCTAAATCTTTAAATATCTTCCCGGCAGCTTCACCGATAGCTTCTCCGGCATTCTCCCCCAGATCAACACCCGTTGAACCTTCAATGGCACTGAAGGCTTTCTCCCGGCGCTCGGGATCGGAGAAAATTGAATATCCGATGGCAACAGCCGCAACCAGAACAATAAAGAAAATGAATTTTTTCATATAACCAGCCTCCGTCTCTAGCTCTCCAGGGCTTTCAGATACGCCGCACTGCGTTCCACAGTATCTTCCATCTCCGCCAGAGAGGCCCTCTCCTTCAGGATAATATCCTCAGGAGCCCTGGAAACAAAGTTTTCATTGGAAAGCTTCTTTTTCTTAGCTTCGATCAGTTTCACCGTCTTGTCCAGAGATTTCCGGAATCTCCGGACCGCTTCATCCACATCGATCAAATCCTTGATGAACACATGAGCAGTAAAGCTCCGGCCCACAACAGCCAGAGATCCTTCTAGAGTATCGCCTTCTTTCATCAGAGCGAAATCATCCGAGCGCACCAGCACAGCGGCAATATCCATGGTGCCGTTCAAAGACTCCGCAGCATCACCTTCTGCTTCAACTCTCACTTTCACCTGTTTTGACGGCGGTACGGTAAACTCGCTGCGCAAGGTACGTATCCCTGTTACCAGCTCTTTCATAATTCCGAACGCCGCCTCGACAGCCTCGTTCTCCAGGGATTCATCAGCCTCAGGATAGGCCGTAACAATCAAGGGTTCCTTTCCTCCGCCCCCCCCAGGCAGCTTGCTCCAGATTTCCTCAGTAATAAACGGCAGAAAAGGATGAAGCAGTTTCAAAGACTCCTCCAGGACATGAATCAGCATGCTGGCGGTGCGGTTTTTTTCTTCCTCATCATCGCCGTACAGACCGATCTTGGCAGATTCCACATACCAGTCGCAGTAGTCGTTCCAGAAGTACTCATACACCGCGTGAGCCATATCATCAAAGCGATAGGAGACCATGGCCGCATCGACAGTTTTCACCGCCTCGTTGAGACGATGAAGTATCCAGCGGTCGGCAATATTCCTATCGGCACTCCCGAGGTCAACTAGCTCCCTTCCCTCCATATTCATCAGAATAAAACGGGTGGCATTCCATATCTTGTTGGCAAACTTGGAGCCCAGCTTGATGGTGTCATTATCCATGGGAAGATCTTCACCCTGAGCCGAGAGATAGGCCAGAGTAAACTTCATGGCATCAGCGCCATAGGTATCCACAACGTCCAGTGGATCGATGCCGTTGCCCAGACTCTTGGACATCTTGCGGCCCTTTTTATCCCGAACCAGTCCGGTGATATAGATATCCCGGAACGGAACCTCACCCATAAACTCAAGGCCCGCCATAATCATACGGGCCACCCAGAAAAAGATAATGTCATATCCGGTAACAAGGGCGGTGGTGGGAAAGAACTTTTCAAGATCCGGAATCTTCTCCCCGGACCCATTTCCCGGCCACCCAAGAGTGGAAAAAGGCCAGAGCCAGGATGAGAACCAGGTGTCCAGTACATCGGGGTCGCGCTCCAGATCGGAAGAGCCGCATTTGGGACAGGTTTCAGGATTTTCACGAAGAACATGAAGCTCGCCGCAGGATTTACAGGTCCATGCGGGAATCTGATGTCCCCACCAGATCTGACGGCTCACACACCAGTCCCGGATATTCTCCAGCCAGTGCCGGTAGGTGTTTTCCCATTTCTTCGGATAGAACACCACTTCACCGTTCTGCCAGGCGGCCAGTGCTTTCTCGGCCAGGGGCTTCATCCGGACGAACCACTGATCGGAAAGATAGGGTTCCACCACAGTGGAACAGCGGTAGCAATGGCCCACCTGATGAGAATGATCTTTGTATTCTCCAAGACTGTCTTCAGATTCCAGACGCTCAACGGTGAGCTTCCGGGCTTCTTTCGCCGTCTTCCCCTGAATGAATTCCGGTGCGGCGGCGCTCATGGTGCCGTCTCCATTGAGGACACTGATGCGTTCCAGCTTGTGCCGGTTGCCGATTTCAAAGTCATTGGGATCGTGAGCCGGGGTGATTTTCAAACAGCCGGTACCGAACTCCTTATCAACATAGGAATCGGTGATAATCGGGATTTCCCGGCCGACGATGGGGAGTTTAACGGTTTTCCCGATAACACTTTTATATCGTTCATCATCGGGATGCACTGCAAGTGCGGTGTCGCCGAACATGGTTTCCGGCCTGGTGGTGGCCACGGTGAGCTTTCCGCTTCCATCACTCAGGTTGTAATGGATTTCCCAGAGCCCCCCCTGTTTTTCGGCATGATCCACTTCATCATCCGCCAGAGCTGTACCGCATGAGGGACACCAGTTCACCAGGTATTCACCCTTGTAGAGAAGGTCGCGTTCATACAGTGATACAAAAGTTTCCCGAACCGCGTCTGAGCAACCCTCGTCCATAGTAAAGCGTTCCCGGCTCCAGTCGCAGGAGGCGCCGATTTTTTCCAACTGCTTGGTGATAACGGCATGGTGCTCATCCTTCACCTTCCAGGTTTCTTCCAGGAACTTTTCCCGCCCCAGATCGTGACGGCCGAGGCCTTTTTCTTTCAGGCGCCGCTCTACAACATTCTGTGTGGCGATACCGGCATGATCGGTTCCCGGTACCCAGAGTGTGGGCCGCCCCTTCATACGCCAGTAACGGATAAGAACGTCCTGAAGGCTGTTATTCAGGCCATGTCCCATGTGCAAAACCCCGGTGACATTAGGCGGAGGTATAACGATGACGAATGGGTCTTTCCCGCTGCCGTCGTCTTTGGGTTTAAAAAATCCGCCGTCTTTCCACATCGCGTAGATACGGTCTTCAAAATCCTTGGGGTCGTAGGCCTTGGGTAGTTCAATTGCCTTCACTTTTTACGTCCTTCATAAGCAAGTGGTCCACATGATAGCGGAGGGAGGGACAGGAATTCTAGATGACCTCTGACGAGATCAGCTTCATTCCGTCAGCTGTGGGTGATCAAGTTCCATCCTAGTTTTTCAGGCTGTGGATCGGGGCGGGAATGCGGCCGCCAAAGCGGACAAAGCGTGCCGATTTCCCGGTGTTGCGCACAGGCAGCACTACGCTTTCGCCAAAGAGTCCGCCAAAGGAAACAAGTTCTCCGGCGGCTTTTCCAGGGGCTGGAATCAGCCGCGCGGCGCTTGTCTTGGAGTTGATCACCCCGATCATCAGCTCGTCTGCGATGATGGCGGCTATGGTTTCAGCGGAGGTGTCTCCGGGAATTGGAACCATATCGAGCCCCACCGAGCAGACACAGGTCATGGCTTCGAGTTTTTCCAGGACGAGGCAGCCGCTCTTTACCGCCGAGGCCAGCTCGTAATCTTCCATCACCGGAATAAAGGCTCCACTCAGACCGCCTACACTCTGGGATGCAAACGATCCGCCCTTCTTTACCGCATCGTTGAGCATAGCCACAATGGCGGTGGAACCCGGGGCGCCAATCTCATCGACGCCGAGAATCTTAAGGATTTCGCCGACACTGTCTCCCACCAGCGGGGTTGGAGCGAGAGAAAGATCTACCACACCAAAGGGAAGACCAAGTTCCACTGCCACCTGCCGGCCCACAAGTTCACCGCAGCGGGTAACACGGAAAGTGGCCTGTTTAATCTCTTCCGCCAAATCATCCAGTCCCAGGTTTTCCGAAGCGGTCTCTGCAATCTTTCGCTCCAGTGCACGGGCTATCACACCGGGACCGCTTACACCCACATTAATAACGGCCTCGGCCTCGCCAAG
>JAUUYD010000412.1 GCA_030590585.1 Spirochaeta sp. | reverse complement strand
AATCAGTAGTTCAGCCCTCATTTCATGGTAACGAAAAAGGAAAAGTTGCAATCAGTGAACATGCCCTGGGGCAGATGATAGCCCACTGCGTTGATGAATATGACGGTGAACTCATTGTTAAAAAGGTGAAGATACGACCATCCCATGGTGTTTACCACATTCGCGCTGAGGTGGAGGTACCATACGGTAATCAGCTGAACAATCTACCCCAGCTCAAAGACTATGTTGTAGACCGTATCGAGAAGTTCACCGGTATCATGATTGCCGAACTCAACCTGGTGGTTGCCGGAATTGCCAAACGGGATAAAAATTGGGTTTCAGATAACCATGAAACCCCGGATATTCAAGATTAAATATACGCCTCGAATTCCTCTATCAAAGCTTCTACCGAACTAATCCCCCGGCGCCAGAAATCAGGAGATTCGATGTTGAATCCGGCTGATTTTCCCACGGTGAGGGCATCGGCGGAGCCGGTCAGGCGCAATAGCTCCCTGTAACGTTCCGCAAAATCACTCCCATCTTCACGGAACCGGGAATAGAGTCCCAGAGCAAAGAGCTGCCCGAAGGCATAGGGAAAATTATAAAAGGCCAGATCCGGGGAATAGTAGTGACCCTTTACAGCCCACATCCATCCATGGCGTTCGCTTTCCTCAAGGGCATCACCGTAACATCGACTCTGGGCGTCGAGCATCATGGCGGTCAGTTCTCCGGGGCTGAGTTCTCCCCCCGGCCTGCCTCGCATCAGAGCCGCCTCAAAATGAAAGCGGCTGAGTATATCCACGATGACCTGTGAAGCGCCTACAAGGTAGGTATCGATTATACCGGGTTTTGAGGTTTCCGATGCCTCGGCGAGAGCCGACCTGAAAACCAGGGTTTCGGAAAAGATGCTCGCGGTTTCCGCCAGGGTCATAGGATATTCACGGTTCAGACCGGGTAAGTCCTTGATAACCTCCCCATGCCAGGCATGACCCAGTTCGTGAGCTACGGTGGATACCGAATCAAAAGAACCATCAAAATTGCACAGGATACGGCTCTCACCGGCAAGGGGGAAATGGGTACAGTAGGCCCCGCCTACCTTGGAGTTTCGAGGAGTGGCATCAATCCATCCCTCTTTAAAAGCCCTGCGGGCAAAATCACCCATGTCTTTCGAAAGAGTATCAAACATGGCCGGAATGAATTCCCTCACCCGCTCCCAGCTCCACTCGGATTCACCGGAATCCCCGGCAGAACCAATCGGCGCGAAAAGATCGTACCAGGAGAGCTTTTTCAAACCCAGCATCTTTGCTTTTGCCCGGAAATAACGGCGGAATAGAGGCAGGGATTCAGTCATTACCCCGAGCATGGCATCCAGGGCCGTCCGGGATAAACGGTTCTGAAACAAAGATCTTTCCAGAGTACTGCCCCAGCCCCGACGGGAATTCAAGGTGACAGAGCTGCCTTTCACCCCGTTTAATGCCGCTGCGAAGGAAACCTCAGCACTCTTCCACGCTGCAGTTTCACACTCCCAGGCCTTTTTTCTAACATCCCGGTCGGCATCTAAAGCCAAAGAACGCAGTTGAGTAACCGTCTTGTCACCCCCATCCCATGGATGGCTCAGATTTGAAGAAAGCTTACTGTGAAGACGATCCCATGCATCAGCTCCGCATCTTTGAAGGTCGGCAGCCAGATTCTCTTCCTCCGGAGTCATCTGAAGCCCTGAAAGAATTTTCTGCTCCTCAAGCCAGAAACGGTATTGGGAAAGATTCTCACTTGCAAGCAGCCTTTCCCAGGTTTTCTGCTTATCGGCAATCCCCGGAAGTAAGGCCCGGAATCTGACAATCGCATCTTTAACAGCCAGTGAACGGGATTCGAGGTCATCAATCTCAGCCTGGGCACCCTCATCTGCCGTATTTACCGTCCAAATCCCATAGACATAGGATATAAGGTTTTCCGAAAGATCACTCAAACGGCTCAGGCCTTCAACGGCCTTTGTTAACCAGGAGGAATCAGATTCCGTCTGGTTCAGCAAGGTGATTATTTCAGCCGAAAGAGAAACAAGTTCATCCTTATCGGCAATGTATGCTTTAGAACCCGGGGAGGGATAAATTGAATTGAGGTCCCAGATGATATCAGCCATTTTTGCCTCTTATATGTCCCCGGCCGATACCCCTGTAGCTAAAACCGAAATCCCGTGCCAGGTCCGGATCAAGCAGATTTCTGGCATCCAGTATCACCCGGCCCCTCATTTTTTCAGATAGAAGATTCAAATCAAGGGCCCGGTATTCATTCCATTCAGTCATCAATATCAGTGCGTCCGCGCCCTGGGCAGCATCATAACTCACAGGAAAGCATTCGGTCTGTGGAAGAAAACGCCGAAAGTTCTCTCCGCCCTTGGGGTCGTGAGCTTTCACAGCCGCGCCGGCCTCAAAAAGGTCGGAGACAACCGTAAGAGAAGGTGAATCACGAACATCATCAGTTTCGGCTTTAAAAGACAGTCCGAGTATTCCCACCGTAAGGCCTTTGAGATTCCCGGTCATTTCCTTCAAGATTTCAACAACACGCTTCTTCTGTATTTCGTTGGCGGCGATAACCGATTTAATTAAACTCATATCCACACCGAAATCGTATCCGGTACTCACCACCGCCCTGGTGTCCTTTGGGAAACAGCTTCCACCGTAACCCGGACCCGGGTGAAGGAACTTGTTACTGATTCTACCGTCCATGCCCATGGTTTTTGAAACCATATTGATATCTGCTCCAACCGCATCAGCCAGATTCGCCATTTGATTTATAAACGTTATCTTGGTTGCAAGAAACGCGTTGGAAGCATATTTGATGAGTTCGGCAGTTTCCAGGTTACACCACACAAAGGGAACGGAAATCAGATTCAAGGCCCGGTAAACGCCTTTCATAACATCCCTGGCTCTTTCGGATTCAGTACCGATAACCGTACGGTCCGGGTGAAAAAAGTCCTGTACAGCCCGGCCTTCCCGGAGAAATTCAGGATTGGAGACAACATCAATATCAGCATCGGGATTCCGGGCGCCTATACGCTTTTCTAGCGCCCTGTTGGTTCCCACCGGTACTGTGGATTTGGTTACCACCACAGTGTAGCCCCGGGCATTATCGGCAATGGTATCCGACGCTGCTTCAAGATAAGAAAGATCCGCCGAACCATCTTTTCTCGGCGGGGTTCCGACGGCCAGAAATACAACATCCGATCCCCTCACAGCCAGGGCGGTATCGCTTGTGAAAGACAGACGTCCGGAATCCAGATTTCGCCGGAGATAGTCTTCGATACCCTGCTCATAAATCGGAGATTTCCCCTTTTTAAGCATATCGATTATATCCTGGTTTATATCGGCTCCAACGACACGATTACCGAAATCCGACAGTCCGATTGCTGCAACCAGCCCGACATAACCAGTACCAATTACTGTAATATCCATTGTTTAATCCTGTTTTTTATGGTGTTTT
>JAUUYD010000062.1 GCA_030590585.1 Spirochaeta sp. | reverse complement strand
GCACCGACTCTGACATCAACCTTGAATGCGTACCTGTTTCTCAAGAATGCGGTTTTCCGGATTTTATCGAGTTCCTACAACAGGAAATCACCGGTTCATTCCTTCATGGAGGATTTGAGAAAAGACGGAATCTCCCTGCAGAGAATCCATCTGAAAAAACTGCTTGATTCCATAAGAACCATAGACCGGGAGGTCTATGATAAATTTCAGGAAAAATCCGCTCATCTCAGACCACGTCTGATTATGAATCTGCTTGACGATCCGGGAGACGTCTCCAGAAGCCACAGGTTGAGAATCTCTGCCAGGGAATATCTTGGAATAGAAATGGACAGCCTTGGAGTGATATACCGTGACCAGTTACAGGATATGGCACAGCGTTCAAGCTTGCCCATAGTCGCATATAAACCTCAGGCTGTTCTTTCTCAGGCGATTTTTCGAATCGCGGATAAAATCATTGAAATTGATGATGATTTCATCGGTCCTCTAACGAATCTTGAGTCTGATGACAGTTTCAAAGAAGCGGAGCTGGAAGCAGAAGCTGATTTTGATTTAAAAGTATCTTCCCTGGAAGAACTGCTTCACAGTGGTGCTCTTACCCAGGGAGATCTCGTTGAAACCATCAGAATGCAGCAGATTGAGTTGACAGCACTTAAAAAAGAAAACCGTTTCATCAAGAAGAAGATTGTAGATGCAGCCAATCAGGGCTACAGGGTTTAAAGAGTCACGGATGTTATGAAGGGACGAATTGACGTAAAAAAAAGAAACCTCGAGGCGTTTTTTTCCTGGAAGCCGGATATTGATGGTACGGAATGGGATATTGAAGGTCTCAGGTCCCTGCTATCCCTTTCCGACATTCGTGTTGAAGTTTCCGATGGAGCTCTTGAGGAAGTCCTTGAGTTATTTGCCGACTCGAATGAACCATGCGAATCCGCTGTCATTGCTCATGGAATTGAGCCGGTAACCCCGACTCCGCTGCAGGCAGAACTTTCCCCTATGGAACTTCCATCAGATGTGGATGCGGTTCTGAATGAAATTCTTAAAGATGCTCCTCCTGTGGAAGGTGAGTTTAATTACGGCTGGGTGGAAAAAGGTTCTTCTGCCGGTACTGTTACAGCCGCTGTCAAAGCCCGTTCAGGCCTGGATCTCAACCGAAACCCTATCGCTCCGCCGGAACTCAAAGGAGAAGATTTTCGAATCGGAGAAAATCTTGAAATTCACGGTTCCAAACTTATTGCATTAAATGATGGAGTACTGCGAAGCGAGGACAACTGGGCCGATCTGGTACCTTGTTTCCGACATCACTGGTCTCTCAGCGGCAGCCCGGAAGAGGGGGGGTGTTTTCTTGATTATACCCCCGGGCATCAGGTTATTTCCCCGCCGGCATCTTCAGAGATAGTAACAGCAGCGGGACGCCAGGGTTTTTTACCGGAAAAAATCATCCCGGAAGACAAAATCCTTTTCATCCTTAACGCGGCAATTTCCAACCGGGAAACCTTGAATCAAAAGCCGATTTCAAGAGATTCGGACGGATATCTCGGCATAGAAATCGATTCGATGAACATCAAAGCGGAATTAAAGCTTCGAAGGGAAACCGGTGAAGGCGCAGCTCTGGAACTGAACAGGATTTCCGCGATAATTCGGGATAGCGGACTCAGAGGCCTGAATGGGCCTGAAGTAAAATCAGCCATTATGAACTTCTGGAACAGTGAGTCGGATTCAGTTCTCATTCCGCTGAAAGAAGGAATTGCTCCCCAGCGCGGACCTGATAGAGAACTTGAATTTCTGGTTCCCTTTCTTGAGGAAGCAGATGCGGCTCCGATACGTGAGCGGCTGGAGTTTGAGCCGCACAGGGTTATGGGAATCATATCACTCAAAGAATTTCCCGCCGCGGCAGTTTCCGGAAATGCCGTTGTTCAGAAAGATTTATTTGTTGCCAAATTGGGTACGGCGAAGGTCGGGAAATCCGGTAAAGACCTCAAAGGAAAGGAATTGCCGGGATTTCCCGGAAACGACCCGGTATTACAGGTTCATGAAGGGCTGGGTTGGGATGATAATAATATAATTGCTCACGAGGACGGACTTCTTGATGTGGGAAAAACCATGGATGGAGTTACCCATCTGCGTATTCGTCCTCATAAAGATGCTCACATTCGGATAACGGTAACTGAAGATAAAATTAAAGCTCTGGTTTCTACCAGGCTTCCGGTGGGAACAGGGGCTCCTGTGGACAGTGACCGTGTACGGGATGAAGCGGAAAAAGCCGGAGTTGTAAAAGGTTTTTCCGAAGAAGCAGTCAATGATGTTGTTGAGTGTTCCCTCAGAGGTGAAATTGTCACAGAACAGGTTATTGCCGAAGGTCTGCTGCCCATGGAGGGGAAGACCCGCCTATCCCTTGAGGTTTCAGGGGATCCGGGGAAGGCTCCGGTACCTGTGAAAACCGGAAATATCATAGGGACTGTTCAGGCCGGTGAAGACAGCGGATGGAACGTCCTCGGAGAACCGTTAATGGACGAAAAGGGCGTCATGACCACAGGGGAAAATATTCTCAGAAAAGAAAATGACGATGACAGCATACAGTTGGTGGCGGAAAAAGGCGGCCATCTCGTAATGAGCGAAGGATGCCTGCATGTAAAACATCTTCTGGATTTTGTCGGCGACGTTTCTATGGCTTCGGGAAATGTTCATTTTCCCGGGCGAATCAAGATTGACGGATCGGTTCTTTCCAGAGTTGTGGTTAACGGCGGTGAAGGTGTGGAAGTCACCCAGGTGGTTCAGGCTGCCCTCATCAATTCCGGCGGTGATGTTGTTATCGGCAAGGGCGTTAAGGGTGAAGGCAAGGCT
Source organism: Spirochaeta sp. (assembly GCA_030590585.1). Next base: position 6,246 of record JAUUYD010000062.1, on the reverse strand, counting down.
GTAATCCGGTCTCAGGGTCAAATCAGTCTTGGATATGCTGAAAAAGCTAATCTATTCGCATCCGGGAAGATACTCGTAAATAAAGCACTGATGAACTGCCGGGTGAAGTGTAATGAACTCCTTGAGATTTCCGGTAAGGACGGGAAGCTTATTGGGGGTATTCTGAAATTAAAAGACGGTCTGGTATGTCGGGATGTGGGCAATGAACGCGGTACTGAAACGGTAATTTCCTTTGGTCAGGACTATCTGGTAGAGAATCAGATCGAACAGGTACAGAAAGAAATAGAGAAGATTCAGGAGTTCCTGGATAAAATCGATGCATTGATGGAAAAACTGGAAAGAAAAGGCCAGTCAGGTAAACTTATTGTGATCCGTCAGAAGAAAGTTGATGCCCTTAGAATTATGGAGAAGAAAAATCTCAAGCTCTTCCTTCTGCGGGAAAAATTTGAGAGGCATTTTGAATCGGAATTAAAAATATCGGGAACAGCCTGGCCCGGAGTCGTGTTCGAAAGTCACGGACGGCTGATTAAAGTTGAAGAGTCTCTGAAATCGGTAAGTATAGTATTTGATCGGGAAAAAGGCCGCCTGGAGAAAAAACCATTGAGATGAAAAATTCCGGCATGTTTTTATTGCTGTTGATACTCCTGACACAAACACTCGGGGCCTTTGAGGTAACCCTGACAGGCGGGGCGAGAATGGATATCCCGGTGGCTTGGGAATTGGATCTGAGTGATCCTTCAATACCTTCCTGGTATTCACCGGACAGACGATCTGCCGCGGAGGTGGTTCTCTGGGAGCCCGGCAGCTGGGAAAATCTGAACAGCTTTATTGAAAATGTCCGTCCTGATGGCGCAGAGGGTGATGTTGTTACGTTTTCATGCTGGGATGGCGAGGCTGCACTGGCGGACTGGACCTTTCCCGCTTCCGGCGAACGTTTTCGCGGCTGGTTTCTCATTGTTTCAGGCAGCGGGCCTGACGTTCGGGTTTCGGCAATTGCCGCGGAAGATGATTTTCTTGAAAGGCAAGCATTTCTGCTTTCGGTTCTGGATTCCTATATCCCCGGGGAGAAATGGCGTCTTACTCCTGGAGCGGTGAGTACTTTTCTGGAAAAGACAGCTGAATCAGACCTGGAAACCGTCAGTATACCCTTTGCCGATGGTGTCATAAGCTGGGAAGAGAACCCCGCCGGTAATCAGGCTTCTCAGGATGTCATTGAAAGAGAAGCATTGGTTTTATCGGCTTATGCCATGGTTCCGGATCTTTTTTACCCGGCATGGGAGCGGTATTACCGTTTAATTTACCGGGACAGCTACAGCCGGCTGCAGGGTTTGCGGGAGGCGCTTCAAAAAGGACCGCTGCCCCTGAACAGTATTGGTGAACGGGCTGTCGCCGGAAAACTGCTGTCATGGCTGCAGGGTTTCAGTTATGGGTCAACTACTGGTTTTTCCGACCTTCTGTCGCCGTCAGCGGCATGCTCCAGTCAAAAAGGAGACTGCGATTCTCTATCTCTGGTTCTGCTGATACTGATGGACGGCTATGGTGTAGAGGGCAGGCTGCTGCTTTCTCAGCAGGCGCATCATGCTTTGGCAGGATTTGATTTGCCCGGAGAAGGAATGCGTTACGAAGAAGGAGACCGAAGCTGGCTGGTAGCAGAATTGACAAGCAATCTGCCCCTGGGGGTTTTACCGGATAGATTAACAGGCGTCAGCGATTGGTTCGGGATTTCTCTCCTGACGGAATAATAGTGAAAAGAGAATTTTAAGAGTATGATTTTCCATACACATCGATATCTTTCAAGCTTTCCAATAATGGTGTTTACTCATTCTAAGCTGGGTTTTACCCGGGAAGAAAGGTTCCTTTCCCCTTGGAATGATAATTGCGTGTACGATCATGTAATGTAAACAAGTTTATTATTGGAAGTAGCATCAGTGAGCAGGGATATTCGAGATTACGCAATTCCCGGACAGTCATTCAGAAAAGAACTCATCAGGAAAGTCATTCACTTAACGATCGCCCTGGTTCCAACCCTGGCGAATTGGAATTTTTGGCTGACGGTTTTGCTCCTTTCATCCGGTATTGTTTTTTATGTGATAAATGAAACGGCCCGGATTAGAGGTCAGGCCGGAGGTTTTATCTCACGGATGACGGTAATGGCTTCCAGACCGATTGAAAAAGGATTCGTCTGGGGACCGGTAACCCTCGGCCTGGGAGCTATGGCGGCACTGCTGTATTATCCCAATCCAGCTGCTACAGTGGCAATTTACGCCCTGGCTTTTGGAGATGGTATTGCCAGTATTGCCGGAAAATTCCTGGGGCGGCGTACCACAATTAGAATTGGCCAGAAAACCCTGATTGGTTCCGCGTTCTGTTTTATTGCCGTATTAATCAGTTCTTATACCGTCCTGAAGGATTTGCAGTTGGCAATTATTTCAGCAATTACAGCGACTATACTTGAAGTCCTTCCTATACGTGATGCCGACAATCTGATAATTCCCCTTGGAACCGGACTTGTTCTTAGCTTGCTGATGTAGAGGGAATCATTATATCCATTGATAGATTTTACGTATCATTTCGGCGAAACCGATAACGCCGAGTACAAGAAATATCATACCCGGGATAATTAAGGGCCTTGAAAGAAAGAAAATCAGATCGGAACCCAGTACAACAAACAATAAACTGATCGTCAGAAAATAATAACGGGAATTCCGCTGTACGGCAGCGGTTCCTGCCATGGCAATAATCGCCAGAATTTCTATAGAGACGGTAACCAGTGCCAGAGCCGTTTGTGTTCCTGAAAGTATGAGCAGATTACCAAGAGCCTCCGTGACATCCAGAGGCATCATCACAGCGATACCCATTGCCGCCAAAGCGCTCATTCCGAGAATTGACCCGGAACGCCGGAAGGGTATGTCTCCGGAAAAGATACCGATATTCAACAGTGTGGAGATTCCCAGGAAGCGGGCAAACCAGGCAATTCTGGTAATTGTCAAGCCCCAGGAAGGTGTCAGTACAGTTGTTGACACCAGGGGCAGGAGCAATCTTGGGGCCTGGAATGGAAGGGTCAGAAGAAATAAGCGAAGAAAGAAGATTTCAGGAGAGGGACTTCGGCCAAAACGCCTTCGCAGAAGAAATTCACTGATCAGCGGGAAAAATGATAAAAAAGCGATTCCTGCTATCGCCCACGGGAGGTCCAGCGTATCCGCCGTTCTCAGGGAAGACCACCATACCGCGGTATGAGATGGAAGGATGTAATCGAACAAATTCCTGGACCACGCAGTCCATGCCAGCACAGAAGAGACACTTCCCGCGAGAGCCGGTATGAGAAGTATGGATAAAAGAGTTCGGCGGACAGTTAATGTCATGACTTCCAGAATGCCACGAACAGGAGCACAGGCCAAGAGAGGAGAAACGAAAAAATTAAATCTATTGCTTATTATGTCGATGAAGGAAGTGAGGTAATCACCATGAAAAGAACCGTCATTTGCCTGTTGCTTGCTTTTTCGGCCGCAGTGGTAATGGCCGGAGATCTGGCCGTTCTGGAGAATCTGGGATTCAGTTCCGACGGCCGGTATTTCATGTTCGGCCAGCATGTCCTTGTAACAGATTCCGGCCAGGCGTATGCCGAAACTGCAATAGTGGATGTTCCACGGAACGAATTTGTACCCGGCGGTTGGAAAAAGAGCGGATGGGATGTTCCGATGATTCCAAATCAGGATTCCAGAGGTGCGCTCTATGAGCTGCTTGGTGAATCTACCGACCTTAAATCCCGTTACGGCATCAGTCATCTGGAACAGGGCCGCCTGTTGTACACCAGAAGCAATCGGGATGAGACCGTAATTGAGAGTGGAGACGGAAAAGAAAGTCTGCCCGCCCTTCAGTTCAGGGATTTTGAAAGAGGCCGGGTGTATTCTCTTGCATTGATTCAGGAAAATATAACTGAGGGAGAGGCCGTTTCAGCCTCCTTTCACATTGAGTTGACAGTTAATGATTCCAAAGGGGCGGAATCTTTTTACAGTATCGGGAACCCCGGGTATTTCAGGTCTGGTATAATTTCCTACAGAATCGTCAGGGTATGGCTTGATCCCGATGGGAAGTCACTGGTTATCGCCGTTGCCAAAGAAGATTCCGATCTGTCGGTAAGATATATGGTGGAGACCCTGAGTCTGAACTGACGTCCCGCGGTTCATCCGCCTGCTATCCTTAAAAAGGTAAGACACATATACTGGCTCCAAGATACCCGCATTAAAGCGGGTATCGGCATCTTCAGGAGGCCGCCGATGCGCCTAAGTCAATCGTTTTATAAAACACTTAAAGAAGTTCCAAAGGATGCTCAGATCCCGAGCCACCAGCTCATGTTCAGAACGGGAATGATTCAGCAGCTTTCAAGCGGTATCTATAATTATCTGCCTCTGGCTTTACGCAGCCTTCGGAAAATTGAAAATATCATCAGGGAAGAACTTGATTCCAGGGCTTGTGAAGAGGTTCTCATGCCGGCTGTACAGCCTGCGTCTCTCTGGCAGGAAACCGGACGCTGGGATCTTTATGGTGACCTACTGCTTCGTTTCAAGGATCGTAAAGGTAATGACTACTGTATGGGACCCACCCATGAGGAAGTTATCACCGATATGGTTCGACGCAACCTGCGTTCCTGGAAACAGCTTCCCTGGAACCTTTATCAGATACAGGGAAAATTCCGGGATGAATTTCGCCCGCGATTCGGTTTGATGCGCGGACGGGAATTCATCATGAAGGATGCCTATAGTTTCGATGTTGATGTCGAAGCCGCAAAAGTCTCCTACTGGAAGATGTATGAGGCCTATACCGCAATATTCAAACGCTGTGGTGTTCGATTCCGTGCTGTCGATGCCGCCACCGGAGAAATAGGCGGGGACATGAGCCATGAATTTCAGGTTCTGGCATCATCAGGAGAAGATCTCATTCTCAGCTGTGATTCATGTGATTATGCTGCAAACATCGAAAAAGCAACAACGCCGGTAACACAGGAAACACCTGATGAAGCTCTCTTTGAAGCTCTGGAAACCATTGATACCCCGGAGCAGAAAACCATAGAAGAAGTTTCTTCTTTCCTTGGTGCCGATCCTTCCGGTTTTCTCAAGAGCCTTGTTTATGAATCAGATTCCCAGGTACTTGTAGTGCTGATTTCCGGAGATCGGGATGTGAATGAGTCCAAGCTTCAGGCCGCTATGGGTTCGGGAGTTCTGCGGCTGGCTTCCAATTCAATGATTGAAAAGACCGTCGGTACTCAACCGGGGTTTGTGGGTCCGGTAGGACTGGCTCCGGAGATTACTGTTATTGCCGACCGTTCTGTTGGCAGAGGGGTTAATTGGATCAGTGGTGCCAATGAGACGGACAAACATATTAAAAATGTGAACCTCGGCCGTGATTTCAAACCGGACAGGATGATTGATATATCATTTGCAGCCCCCGGTGATTCCTGCCCCGGTTGTGAAGAGGGGAAGCTAGAAGAGCATCGGGGTATTGAAGTCGGTCAGGTTTTCTACCTGGGCACAAAATACTCAAAACTCATGAATTGCAGTTTTCTGGATGAAAAAGGAGACTCCCAGCCCGCCGAAATGGGCTGTTACGGCATTGGAGTAGGGCGAACCATGGCTGCCGCCATCGAGCAGAATCACGATGAAAACGGCATTATCTGGCCTGTTCCCGTTGCTCCCTGGGAAGTGGTTGTACTGCCCCTCCAGCTGAATGACGAGACGGTTGTTGGAGCGGCAGAAACGATCTATGAGGGATTACACCAGGCTGGAATTGATACTGTGATCGACGACAGGAACGAAAGAGCCGGATTTAAATTCAAGGATGCCGATCTCATCGGTTATCCGGTTCAGATTGTTCTGGGGGGACGTTCTGTCGCCGCCGGCAATGCTGAAGTGAAGTTCCGCAGTAATGGAGAGAAGTTTGATATACCTCTTTCGGAAGTTGTTGTTACTATCAGAGACTGGATACTTGAGCGCCGCCATGGCGATGCCTGATATTCTCCTGGGGCGGAAAGATTTCTCTCTTCGTGTTAGACTTGTAACGTGAACCGATTTATATCGATTATTATATTGACCTTGACCGCCTCAACGGTACTTTCCAGTCTTGATTGGCAGGCGGTTGATGTTGACATCGCCTTTACATGGCAGTACAACGCCCAGCTTGATAGCACTCCGGATGGAAAATATCCTTCAATAATGATGTTCAATATCGGTGCTTCCTTTTTTGCTGACT
>JAUUYD010000499.1 GCA_030590585.1 Spirochaeta sp. | reverse complement strand
GGAACACTGACCGGAACGCTTCTGGGGGTTACTCTGATAACAATACTGGAAAAAAACCTGACTCTTATAGGACTTTCATCATATTGGCAGAAGTTTTTCATCGGTCTGATAATTGTTATCGGTGTCTCGGTTACATATGCACAGAGCAAGATATCGACCCGCAGAAGCCTTTCCATGAGGGGGGTGTAAAAGTTGAAAAATTTAATTGTTGGAGAACACACTCTGAAAATCAGGAATCCGAAAAATATTATACTTTTAACTATTTTAATTTTTACCTTTATGGTTCTTTCAATTGCCATGCCAAGCAAATTCCTTACAGGAATCAACCTTCAATCCATGGCTTTTCAGTTTCCGGAATTCGGGTTGCTGGCCCTGGCGATGATGCTGGCAATGATTACAGGAGGAATAGATCTTTCAGTTGTATCTATTTCTAATTTCACCGGTGTTATTGCGGCATTGATACTTTCTTCCGCAGCCGATTCTACGGCTTCTGCAGGCGGGATAATATTTCTTGCAATCATCGCTGTTATTGCTGTTTCAATACTCTGCGGACTCATCAATGGTCTGCTCATAGCCACGATTGGTGTCCCCCCTATCCTGGCGACTCTTGGAACTCAGGGTCTTTTCATCGGTCTGGCTATAGTCATTACCAAGGGTCATAGTGTGAGCGGATTTCCGGATCAATACATGTTTATTGGAAACGGCACGATAATCGGCATACCTGTACCATTTCTGGTATTTGTGCTCATTGCTTTTATTGTAGCTGTACTTCTGAGGAGAACAAAACAGGGCTTCAGCATGTATATGCTTGGTTCCAGCTCTGTTGTTTCCCGATTTTCCGGAGTAAATAATACAAAGATTCTGATTAAAACATATATAATCACTGCCCTGCTGGCAGGAATGGCCTCTTTAATTATGATTTCCCGGGTGAACTCAATGCGCCCTGGGTACGGGACGGCATATCTGCTTCAAGCTATCCTTGTTGTTGTTCTTGGAGGTACGGACCCGGATGGAGGTTTTGGTAATGTCCCGGGACTTATTATGGGAATTGTTATTCTGCAGATAACCCAGAGTGGTCTTAACATTCTTTCGTTCAGTCCATTTTTCAAGAAGTTCATGTGGGGGCTGATTCTACTACTGATTATGGTTATTAACTTTCTGATCTATAAATACAGTGAACGGAAAAGAATACAAAAAATGATTAAAGCTATTGCGTAGGAGTGAAGAATGAAGAAATTTCTTAATAAACCGGAGAATTTTGTTGATGAGATGATTCTGGGGATAGTGGTTGCTCATCCGAATAAACTTAAATATGTAAATGAGGATCTACGCTGTCTGGTAACTGCTACAGGCAGAGAAGGTAAAGTCGGTATTGCCACAGGCGGAGGTTCGGGTCATCTTCCCCTTTTCCTTGGATATGTTGGTGATGGGATGCTTGACGGGTGTTCTGTGGGCGGGGTTTTCCAGTCACCCAGTGCCGATCAGATGCTGGAAGTAACAAAAGAGATTGATAAAGGGGCTGGAGTTCTCTATATCTACGGTAATTACGGCGGAGATATCATGAACTTCGATATGGCGGCCGAAATGGCTGATATGGAAGATATAAAAGTCCTGCAGGTTGTTGCCGGCGAAGATGTCGCTTCCTCTAAGAAGGGGGAGGAGCACAAGAGGCGGGGAGTTGCCGGTATCTTCTTTGTATTCAAGATTGCCGGGGCCAGTGCCGATGAAGGCTCATCCCTGGAGGAAGTTAAGCGGGTTGCTGAAAAGGTCTGTGATAATGTCCGGACCATGGGTGTGGCTCTTTCACCCTGTATCGTACCTGAAATCGGGAAACCCTCTTTTAACATTGCCGATGGAGAGATGGAAATCGGTATGGGAATTCACGGCGAGCCAGGCATTGAAAAGGGCCCATTGAAACCTGCGGATGAGGTTGTATCTCAGATGATGCGGCCTCTGCTGGAAGATCTTCCCTACGGTACTGGTGATGAGGTTTCGGTTCTTGTAAACGGCCTCGGGGCAACACCCAAGGAAGAGCTCTATGTAATGTACCGAAAGATCCATGAGATTCTTTCTGAGAAGGGGATTTCCGTATTCCATGTCTATGTTGGAGAATTTGCAACTTCCATGGAGATGGCTGGAGCGTCAATTACCCTCTTGAAGCTTGATGATGAACTTAAGATGCTGCTTTCAAAACCTGCAAATACACCGTTCTTTGAACAGGTGCAGCTTTAAACTGAATCTATGATGGATAGCCTGAGGATAGATGAGGTTAAGAGTCTTGTATCTCTCCTGAATAAAATGGCTCTTGAGAATAAGGATTATCTTATTGAGCTTGATTCTGTGATGGGCGACAGTGATCTTGGACTGACTATGGCCGCAGCGTTTTCCGCTCTGGATGAGTTTACCTCATCCTGGAAGGAAACGGATATTGGATCCATGTTGATGAAAGGCGGAATGGCAATGTCCAAGGCGGCACCGTCTACCATGGGCACCTTGATGGCAACTGGATTCATGCGGGGAGGTAAGGCTTTAAAGGGGGCCGAAGTAATCGCACTGCCTGAGCTCACCGAATTCTGGAAAGCTTTTGTAGATGGTCTCATGGATCGGGGAAAGGCAAAACCCGGAGAGAAAACCATTATCG
>JAUUYD010000383.1 GCA_030590585.1 Spirochaeta sp. | reverse complement strand
TGACCACCATTCAAACCAATTTCAGACGTAGGTATGTGGCCGATGATATATTCAGTAAGCGTAAATATTTTATCAGAGGAACTTGTTGGAGACACATTGTTTAAAACGGCATTCATCATTTCAGTGCTTACATTATTACTGCGAATATTCATCCTGTTAGATGTGAAAAAGATACTGCTGTTGAAAAAATCTTCTATTGATAAGATAAAATCTTCATCCAATAAAATACCAATAGCCATCGCAGCAATCACTTCCCTGTCTTTAGAAATTGGAGAGATTACAACGAGCATTACGGCATCATCGGCATTGGTAATAAAACTTGAAGTTTTCCCGTCAAGTGCATTAATAAGATTGTTGATAAAGAGATTGTTTTGAGGGATTTCTTCTCCGATACTTACTACTCGAGAGATATCGTCATTTATAATTGCTATGTTATCAGTATCTAAAGTGAAATTTGGTAAATTTGAAATATCACCTTTATAAATTGAAATATAATCGATATACAATGACTGCCAATAGATTACAAGTTCTCGATTTAAGAGACTGATTAAACTGGAATTGGTATATTCTATTACTTTATCCTGGCCGGATAAAAGTCTGACCTTTAAATTTAAGTCAATAACGGTTTTCTCTAAATAACTTGACACACCCTCAATTGTTTTCATCATTTGATTCTCCAGAAATGCATTATTGCTTTCTGATATAATCATTGATAATGAAATTAATGATACAATAGTGTGAAGGAGAATAATCATTAAAAAAAGTAAAATTAATTTTGTTGATATTTTGAAATTTAATTTCTTCACGATGTTTAAGCATAAAGTAGGTATTGATGGGTTGTCAATAATGCACTTGAAAGGGAAAATTATTAAATGCAATAATATACATGAAAATATGCATGAATGAACTTCAAAAATACTGGTTGTTTTAATCAAAAGTATAAATCTTATGGGAGTTCCCAATAGTTGGAATCCTTTAAAATGATTACATGTTCAATTTACATATATGCTGGATAGGGATCTCTCTTCATATAGCACCAAATATTGCTTTGTAGATGAGTTAACGGGGAAAATACCCGAATCGTTCATTATCTGTTCATATTTGCCAGCTATTATTTGATTACTATTAAGGTAGAGATCATTTAACGGAGTGTTTCCAATTGACCCGAAAGAAGAAAATTCTATTGTTTACCCTTATTCCAATGCTTGTTGTCGCTGCTTTTATTACAGTTCGGTTTCTATCTATATCTGCAAAAGACGATACTGAAACATCTGTTGGTGAGGCACTCATAGTAGATGTTGAAGTTCTGACAAAACGTGATGGTATAGAAATTAACGGGAATATCGAACCCTTTGCAGCGGCAGATCTGGCATTTCCAATCGCCGGCTACATTGACAGGATACTCGTCTCAATCGGTGAAGTTGTATCTGTCGGTCAAACTGTTGCCATTCTGGAAGACAGTCAACAGCGATTCAACCTTGCAGAGGTGGTTGTTGAAATTGATACAGAACTTGTTTCCGGTACCCAGCGCAATCTTGAGTTGCTGGATCTTAAAAAGAACATGAAGGCGACGGAACTGGAGAATACCCGGCTGAAGAGTACCATCGCCGGCGTTGTCACAGCGGTGAACGGTGATGTAGGGGATTATGTTACGGCCCAGCAGGCCGGATCCGCTGCCGCGGTTGTAGTCCGTGTAATTGACCGCTCTTTTATGACAGCATTTGTCGAAGTTGATGAACTGGATGCCCCATATTTGTCTTTAGACCAAAAGGTTGAGTTTCATTTTGATGCATATCCGGACATAGTTGTAAGCGGATATGTTTCAATGATTCCCCTGGAAGCCCGGGTGACTTCTCAAGGTATCGCGGTTCTCGATACTGAGGTAACCATCGACGAACCGCCTGAAGAAATACTTCCTTTTTTTACCTTTGCTGGTGAGATATTTCTAAGTGCCAATGAAGATATTCTCCTGATTCCCATTGACGCGGTGATGGCGCGGGGAGAAAGAAATCTGGCTTTTGTAATTGTAACTGCAGAAGAGGCAGAAGCTGCCATGGCTGAGAGATCAGGCACTGGAATGGGCGGCGGCGGTGGTGAAAGCGGCGGCGGAATACCCGGCAGCGGCGTTCCCGGCGGCGGAATATTAGCCGATATCGAATTGCCGGAAGGGCTCGGGGCAGTTCCGACTCCGGTGACTGTCAGCGATTACAGTCCCACTCAGGTTCAGGTTATCAGCGGGTTGAAAGCGGGGGATCGTCTCCTGGTTCCGCCCTCAGAGGGAGCCTCGGGTGAATCCTCCTCGGACAAGGATTCAGGCGGTACCAATGTCCTTGAACTCCTGGGATTACCCAGTGGAGGGCCGGGTGGAGGCCGACTGCCCGGCGGCGGCAGCGGTGGCGGGGACCGATAAGTGGAAAATTCTTTGACAATTCCGGTTATTGAAACCCGAAATGCCGCAAGGCATTATGTGATGGGAGATGTGACTGTTAAAGCTCTTCGAGGTGTGGATATCAGGGTTGATCATGGAGAGATGGTTTCGGTGATGGGACCATCGGGTTCGGGGAAATCCACATTGATGAACCTGATCGGATGCCTTGATACTCCGACTTTAGGAACGGTACTGCTGGACGGGATTGATATTTCCGAGCTGGATGAGCGGGCTCTGGCGAAGGTAAGAAACGAAAAGATTGGATTTATATTCCAGCAGTTCAACCTCCTGGCCCGGATGAATGTGCTGGACAATGTTTCAACACCTCTGCTCTACGCCGGTATATCAGCAAAGTTACGGAGGGAACGGGCCTCCCATGTCCTTGAGAAAGTGGGCCTGGCCGACAGGATGAAACATCTGCCCCGTGAGCTCTCCGGAGGTCAGAAACAAAGAGTGGCGATAGCCCGGGCCCTGGTAAATGAGCCGTCCCTGCTGCTGGCTGATGAACCTACCGGTGCTCTGGATCAGGAAACAGGTCATCAGATTCTAAACCTGTTCAATGAACTGCATGATGGGGGGAATACTCTGGTTCTTGTAACTCACGATCCGGATATCGGAGCTTTTTCTCCCCGGTGTATACGGATACTGGACGGGATGGTGGAAGCATGAATTTCTTTGAAAACCTCAAACTTGCGTTACAGAATTTTGCCCACAGTAAGCTTCGAACGGCCCTCTCGGCACTGGGAATTATCATCGGTGTGATGTCGGTGATTGCCATTACCACTCTGGGAGGAAGCGCTACAGGGAGTATACAGGATTCAATTGTCGGAGCCGGGCTTAACTCCATAACGGTTTTTGCCGGCAGGAACGCCACGGACAGTGTGACTCGTTTATTTGACCTGGAGTTCAGTGAGCGCATTGCAGCCGAGGTGGAGGGAGTGGCGGCGGCCGTCCCGCTTGTGTCCTCAAACTTCACCGTATCCTACGGAAAGAACCAGCTTGAAGGGGTTCGGGTTATGGCGTCTTCTCCCGATTACGCCGGGATCTATCAGTATTCCGTGGATATTGGAGAATTTCTCAATGAGGAAAATGACCGCCGCCGGGAGTCCGTAGCGGTACTGGGAGCGGAAATCGCCGACTCCCTGTTTCCCGAAGGTGATGCCCTGGGTAAGCGGATAAGGATATTCCGTAACCAGGCCCGTAGTTTCAAGGTAATCGGGATTATGGAATCCATGGCCGATT
>JAUUYD010000196.1 GCA_030590585.1 Spirochaeta sp. | reverse complement strand
ATCAAGGTGAATGCCATCTGTCCGGGGAATTTCTTTGACGGACCTCTCTGGTCGGATCCCGATCGCGGACTCTTTGTTCAATATTTGAACACAGGGAAGGTTCCCGATGCAAAGAGCATCGCGGATGTGAAAAAGTTTTATGAAAACAAGGTTCCCATGGGCCGGGGCTGCGAAGGCGAGGATGTTCTTAAAGCCATTCTCTACTGCGTGGATCAGGCCTATGAAACCGGACAGGCTGTCCCCGTTACCGGCGGGCAGGTCATGTTGAAATAACAAGGGTATAAATATGAAAACAACAGCAGTAAGAATGTACGGTAAGAAAGATTTAAGGCTTGAGACTTTCGAGCTTCCGGATATTGGTGACGGTGAAATTCTCGCCCATATTATCTCAGACAGTATCTGCATGAGTTCCTACAAAGCGGCCATGCAGGGTTCTGATCATAAGAGAGTTCCAAACAATATCGAAACTGAACCGGTGATGATCGGTCATGAGTTCTGCGGTGAGATTGTCTCTGTCGGTTCTAAATGGGCGGACAAATACAAGGCAGGGGATAAATTCACCATACAGCCGGCACTGAACTACAAGGGCAGTCTTGAGGCTCCGGGTTACAGTTTCCGCTGGATTGGCGGTTCGGCTACACACATTGTCATCCCCAGTGAAGTCATGGAAATGGACTGCCTGCTGTCCTACGACCAGGACGCTTATTACTTCGGCAGCCTTTCGGAGCCCATGAGCTGCATCGTCGGTGCGTTCAGGGCCAGTTACCATGTACCTCAGGGTACCTATGAGCATCTTATGGGCATCAAACCTAAAGGAACCATGGCCATACTCGCCGGTGCCGGCCCCATGGGACTGGGTGCAATCGACCTGGCCGTTCACGGGGATGTCAGGCCCCGAAAACTGGTGGTTACAGACATTGATGATGCCCGGCTGGCCAGAGCGGAAGAGCTTTTCGGTGTATCTGAGGCTGCGAAGTTCGGTGTTGAACTTCTCTATATGAACACCGCCAAACAGGATGATGCTGTTGCGGCCCTTAAAGCCGAAGCTGATGATGATGGCTTTGATGATGTCCTTATCATGGCACCAGTAACTCCAGTCGTTGAGCAGGGAGACCGTATTCTGGGAAAAGACGGCTGCATGAATTTCTTTGCCGGACCCACAGATACGGAGTTCTCAGCTAAAATGAACTTTTACGATGTTCACTACGCTTTTCATCACCTTGTTGGAACCAGTGGTGGTAATACAGAGGACATGAAGATTTCCCTTCAGATGATGAAAGAGCAGCGTATCAATCCTTCAGTCATGATTACCCATGTGGGCGGATTGAATGCAGCGATTGATACTACACTCAATCTTCCGAAGATTCCCGGCGGTAAGAAGCTTATTTACACCAATGTGAACCTTCCTCTCACCGCCATCGATGATTTTGAAGAAAAGGGTAAGACCGATTCCTTATGGGCCGGACTTGCGAAGATTACCGGAAAGAACAAAGGTATCTGGGATTCTGAGGCAGAAGCTTATCTTCTGGCCAATGCCCCGGGGATTGCATAATAGTTTCCATACCCCGGTTTCGGCGGTGGGTATTTTACAGCATAATATGAACAGTACTGGAGGACAGCAATATGACATTCAAATCAGCAGTTAAAGGACAATGGCGATACAGAGGTGACAGACCCAAAGTGGGTATTCGTCCCACCATCGACGGCCGCCTCGGCGGAGTCCGGGAAAGTCTGGAAGAACGGACCATGGGAATGGCACAATCAGCGGCCAAGCTTATCTCCGGGAACCTGACTTATATTGATGGTTCTCCAGTGGAATGCGTTATTGCCGATACCTGTATCGGCGGTGTTGCCGAAGCTGCGGATTGTCAGTCGAAGTTTGAAAAAGCAGGAGTTGGTGTCTCACTTACAGTCACACCCTGCTGGTGTTACGGTTCGGAAACCATGGATATGGACCCCTCCACTCCCAAAGCTGTTTGGGGTTTCAATGGCACCGAGCGTCCGGGAGCTGTTTATCTGGCTGCTGTTCTATCCGCTCACGCACAGAAAGGTATTCCCGCATTCGGCATTTACGGCCGGGATGTCCAGGATTCTGATGATGTGAGTGTTCCAGGTGACGTCAGGGATAAAATCCTGGGATTCGTCCGGGCCGGTGTAGCCGTCGCTACTATGAAAGGAAAAAGCTACCTTTCCATCGGATCGGTTTCCATGGGAATCGCCGGTTGTATCGTTGATGAAGATTTCTTTCAGGAATACCTGGGAATGCGCAACGAGTATGTGGATATGAGCGAGATCGGACGCCGGATCGAAAAGGACATCTTCGATCCCAAGGAGTATAAAAGGGCCAGAGCCTGGGTAACGGAGAATCTGAAAATCGGTTTGGATCCTAATGATGCATCCATTCAGCATTCTGCAGAACAGAAAGAATCCGAGTGGGATGAATCTGTGAAGATGGCTCTAATTGCCAAAGACCTGATGAGTGGTAATCCTGAGCTTGCCGAACTCGGATTCGGGGAAGAAGCCCTTGGGCATAATGCCATTGCCGCCGGGTTCCAGGGACAGCGTCACTGGACAGACTGGCGGGCGAATGGAGACTTCATGGAAACCATGGCCAATACCAGTTTTGACTGGGATGGTTTACGTCAACCCTATGTATTTGCCACTGAGAACGATACCCTTAACGGTATTTCCATGCTTTTCGGCCACCTGCTTACCAACACAGCTCAAATCTTCAGTGATGTACGTACCTATTGGAGCCCCGAAGCTGTAGAGCGGGTAACCGGTCATAAACTCACCGGAAAAGCCGAAGGCGGACTGATTCACCTTATTAATTCAGGATCCACCTGTCTGGACGGCTCAGGTGAGCAGTCTATTGACGGCAAGCCTGTTATCAAACCCTTCTGGGAAATCAGCGAAACTGAAGCTGAAGCCTGTGTGAAAGCCATCGAATTCTGTCCGGCGGATAATGGTTACTTCAAAGGCGGTGGGTATTCCACCGACTTTCTCACCAAAGGCGGCATGCCGGTAACAATGAGCCGGCTTAACCTGATAAAAGGCCAGGGACCCGTACTTCAGATTGCCGAAGGCTGGACCGTGGAGATTCCTTCTGCTGTTCACGACAAACTGGATGACCGTACCAATCCCACCTGGCCCACCACCTGGTTCTCCCCGAGAGTTTCCGGTGAAGGGAACTTCAAGGATGTTTATGGTGTGATGGCTGCATGGGGTGCGAATCACGGAGCTATCAGCTACGGTCATATCGGAGCCGATCTCATCACAATGGCCTCCATGCTGCGTATTCCCGTCAGCATGCACAATGTCGAAGATTCAGATGTTTTCCGACCAGCAGCCTGGAATCATTTTGGTATGAACAAGGAAGGTGCGGATTTTCGGGCTTGTAAAAATTTCGGCCCGATTTACACATGAAATACGCCATCGCTGTTCTGGATATTGGTAAAACCAACAAGAAAGTGACCGTCTATGACGATTCAATGAATTCTCTTGAGGTGAGAAAACGTAAAATCGGTACGATACGTCAGGACGATCTGGATGTTGAAGACATCGAGACTGTCGTAAGCTGGTTTCTGGAACAACTCAAAGAACTTGGCAGCAAATATCCTATCCGGGTGTTATCCGTTACCACCCACGGATCCACCCTGGTTTGTATTGGTAAAGACGGAAAGCCGAGTGTTCCACCCATTGCCTATACCAATGAAGTACCCGATGGGGTGCATGAGAGATTCTGGGCTGCGGTAGGCGATTTGAAGGAAACCCAGAAGGTGACAGCCACGGCGGAAATTAAACCCCTTATCAACTCGGCCAAGCTTCTCTGGTACCAAAAGGAACGCTGGCCCGAGGATTTTCTGAAAACAGAACATGTTCTCTTTTACCCCCAGTATTTCGGATACCGGCTGACCGGTGTACCCTCTGCCGATATCACCTATACCGGTTGTCACAGCTTTCTCTGGGATTATGCCGGGGAAGACTGGTCGAGTGTCGCTGATGTACTGGGAATCCGGGGAATGCTGCCGAAGAAACCCGGGGCTTCTGAAAGTGAATTAGGCGTTATTACCCCGGAAGTGGCTGCTGCTACAGGTCTGCCCGGGGATACAAAGGTGACCCTTGGCATCCACGATTCCAATTCGTCACTTGTCCCTTACCTGATTTCCCAGGAGAAGGATTTCGTCCTGAATTCCACAGGCACATGGTGTGTCGCCATGCATCCAACAGATAAAGTTGAGTTCGCCGACGATGAACTGGGCAAGATGGTATTTTACAACCTTTCCTATGCCAATCAGCCTGTGAAAACTTCCGTACTACTGGGCGGCCTGGAGTATGAAGCCTACACAGATGCTTTGATGGCCCATCACAAGCGGAAGGACTGGCCGGATTACAACCCCGCCATGTATACCGAAATATTATTGAATCCCCGGAGTTTTATCCTGCCGACAGTGGTTCCGGGAACAGGTCAATTCCCTGATTCTGTAGCCCGGGTTGTAGATGAAGGTGAAAACTACCTTTTTGTCGACATCCTTGAAGGCCGTCGATGGCCCGGGGCTTTTGAAGATTACCTGACAGGGTTCGCCCTGGCCAACCTCTCCCTTGCCATACAAACCCGGATAGCCCTGCAGAGGGTGGATCTCGCCTCGGGTACGGAGGTATATATTGAAGGCGGATTCCGGCAGAATCAGAACTACGGGGCCCTTCTCGGTGCAATGCTGCCGGATAACCCCCTGTTTCTGACGGAGCTCGAAGAAGCCACCAGCTACGGTGCCGCTTTATGCGGAAAGGCCCTGGCAGATGGTGTATCGGTGGATTCTCTCAAAGATTTTGTCAGCCTTGATAAACGCCCTGTGGAGCCTGCTGAACTGGATGGGCTGGAAGCATATGTTGATGCTTTTCTGGGGTATCTTGAGAGCTGATAATCAGAATTGTGATACAGTTTATTGCCATGGCTATTTTGTAGTACGTTCTATAATAGCCCAATGAGATATATTACACCTATCCCAATTAAGAAATGTTTCCACATTACCCTATAATGTATTGGAGGTGTACTTAGATGACTATCATTGAACCCACATTACCCGGAGAATACTTGGAAGATTTCATGGATGGTATGAGTCGGTATGAGCTGGCGAAGAACTCCGGACTGACTCCTACACAGGTCGGTCAGATTATCGCTGGTCGTCGATCAATTACGGCTCTTACCACCCTGAAACTAGCCCGAGTGTTTGATACGTCCCCGGAATTGTGGCTGATTTTGCAGACAAAATACGATTTATACATGGAAGCTACCCGTCATCCAGAACTTGTTTCTGCCTAGGAATATCCCGTAATGACAATAAATTGCCTCACGTGGTGTAGATTTTCTCATCT
>JAUUYD010000329.1 GCA_030590585.1 Spirochaeta sp. | reverse complement strand
CAGGCGGCAGGCCTGCATCGTTCTTCAGGAACCCTTCCTGTTCAACCGCTCTGTAAAGGAAAATGTTTCCCTGGCACTGCCTGAATCCGGGGATGACTTGATTTATACATCAACAAAAGCCTCATCCCTCCACGATGTTATCGAGAGCTTTGAAAAAGGTTACCAGACCATTGTCGGGGAAGGAGGAGTAACACTGTCCGGAGGTCAGAAACAAAGAGTTGCCCTGGCCAGAACCTTAATGAGAAATCCGAAAATAATGATTCTGGATGACTCACTGAGTGCGGTTGACTCGGAAACCGACTCTTCAATCCGCGCCGCGTTAAAAAGACTCTATGGAGATGCCACGGTATTCATCATCGCTCACCGAACCAGCACATTGAGTGAAGCCGACAGAATCCTGGTTCTGGAAGAAGGAAAAATCTCTCAGGAGGGCAGCCATAGGGACTTAATCTCCCGAGATGGCCTTTATAAAAGAATTTGGAACATTCAGAATGCCGGCGCGGAGGAGGCGGTATCATGAGCGGATACACAGAAAAAGAATTCACAAAACGTTTTGACTGGAAAACCTGGAAAAGCCTGCTTCATTATGCCGGAGAACATAGAAAACAGATAAGCGTGATGGTTATTCTCATGATTTTTGTTGCGGCCATCGATGTAGTGCAGCCTTTTATCACCGGCTGGCTTGTGGACAAGGTGATTATTCCCGGAGACTTCGGCAAGATTGGTATGTTTGTTATCGTATTCGCCGGCCTTGGTCTTTTTCAGTCGATTAATATTTTCACCTTCATTGCCATCGCGGGCAAGGTGGATATGGGCATCTGCTACGATATTCGCAGGGAAGGTTTCAAACGCCTGCAGGAACTCAGCTTTGCCTATTACGATCGTACTCCCTCGGGTTGGATTATGGCGAGAATGACCTCTGACGCCCAGAAGCTCGGCGATGTTATCGCCTGGAGTCTAATCGATATTTCATGGGGCATGGCGTACATGCTGATAATGGCCGTCACCATGCTCATAGTAAACTGGCAGCTGGCCCTTATCTGTCTGTCGGTTCTGCCGATTCTGATGGCCATTGCCCTGTGGTTTCAAAAGAGGATTCTTAACGGCTACAGGCAGGTGAGAAAAATTAATTCCCGTATTACAGGGGGATACAACGAAGGGATTAATGGTGCCCGGACATCCAAAACCCTTGTGCGGGAAGAATCAAATTCTGCAGAGTTCGCAAAACTTACCGGCACCATGCGGGAGCATTCGATAAGGACTGCCACATTATCGGCCCTCTTCATGCCGGCGGTACTCACCCTGGGTGCTGTGGGTACGGCACTGGCCCTCTGGCGCGGCGGAACCGGTGTTATTGAGGGAACCGGTTTAAGTTACGGTGTCCTTGTGTCCTTTCTATTCGCAACTGCCGGCTTTTTTGACCCCGTACTGGAACTCAGCCGGGTTTTTGCCGACCTCCAATACGCCCAGGCTTCTGCCGAACGGGTACTCTCACTACTGGATGAGGTGCCGGAGATTAAGGACCCGGGATCTGTAATACCGGCAGAAGTGAATCATGGCAATCACGACATTCATGGAAGCATCAGGTTTGAATCGGTGAATTTTCACTACGGAAAAGGAGATATGATACTCAAGGATTTCAACCTGGATATCAGGGCGGGAGAAACAATTGCCCTGGTGGGGGAAACCGGGTCGGGTAAAAGCACCATCGTGAATATGGCCTGCCGTTTTTATGAACCTACCGAAGGCCGGATTCTTATTGATGGTATTGATTACAGGGAACAGTCACAGCAGTGGCTTCAGTCCCGGCTGGGTTATGTGCTTCAGTCTCCGCATCTTTTCAGCGGAACGGTACGGGAAAATATTCGCTATGGACGACTGGAAGCTGATGATGCTGATGTGGAAGAGGCCGCAAGGACTGTCGGAGCCCATGATTTTATTATGAATCTGGAAGATGCTTATGATACTGAAGTGGGTTCAGGCGGAGGTAAGTTGAGTGTTGGCGAGAAACAGCTGATATCCTTTGCAAGGGCCATACTCGCCAACCCGGCCATATTCGTTCTTGATGAGGCCACCAGCAGTGTCGATACCGAAACTGAAGAGAAAATCAGATCGGCCATTCACAAGGTTCTCGAAGGAAGAACAAGTTTTCTCATCGCCCATCGTCTTTCCACTGTTCGGGAAGCCGACCGCATTCTTGTACTCTCAAACGGCCGGGTGATAGAAGAGGGTTCTCATGAACAGCTGATGAAAAGACGCGGTTCATACTGGAAACTCTATACCCGGCAGTTCCGTGAGGAAAATGAGGCTCAGGCTCTGGGGGCGTAGTGATAAATTACCCGGCGGGTCCGTTGAGTATGAACTGAACAAGGGTTTCATCAAGAATGTGAAGTATCCCATCAGGGGATGAGGCGGCAACCCGCCCTTCCCCTGAATCACTTAAGCGATACTCCTTACGCCGGCCGCTGTCGTCTTCAATCATCAGATAAAGGGGTGATGCTTCTTTGTCCATTACCGGGGCGATTGTCAGAGATTCACTTCGAAGAAGGCTGCCAAGATAGTCTGAGGCCGCCTTGGTATCGAATATCTCTTTTTTTCCGTCCCGGCCGGTAAAAAACCACTCTCCGGCCTCTTCGTGAAGACGCCAGTACAAAGTTTTATCGCTGCTGAGTTCCCCGCGTATCAGATCCGAGGTTCCGGGGAAAAGCCGGCGTTCCATCCAGTACCTGGGATCTCCGGATATATCCGAGTCTGTTATACCGGGCCAGAGGCCGAGGCCGTCATTGAATAAAAAGTAGGCCCCTCCCCCGGCCCGCCTTACACCGGCGGGTTCCAGAGTAAAAGGCCGCCCTTTTTCAGGCTGAAAGACAATTTCAGGCAGATCCGACTGCCCCGGTATTCCACTTACGGTCCAAATCTCATCAGAGCCGTCTTCAAGACGCTTTAAAAAACTCTCAATGCGATCATATCTCGCCGGCAGCAGCCAATCTTCAGATCTGATAAACCATTTCTCTTCATTTTTCTCCAGGGCGAACAGCTCTCGGGAATGGACTTTGACATTGTCCGATTCATCGTCCTGTGAAACTTCCAAAAAAGTGATTATTCCAATGCTTTCTGAGTCTGGAAATGAAAGGGGTTCGGGATTGGTCGCGGCTTTAAGCAGTCTTGAGCCCGCGGGTTTCCGGCTGGAAAGCTGTATCATACCGACATCCGAGATCATCATGGAAAGAAGGTCTGTACGACCCGCGGCAAGAAGAAGCGCGGTATCAAGATCCCGAAATAACCTGCTCCCGTCTTCATAGGCTGCTGCGCTTAGAAAATCGGGGTCGTCAATAAACAGAACCGAATCTTCCGTGCCGCTCTTTGCTTCCCGGGCCATAGCCCACAAGCTGATTGAACGCCGGCTGCCCTCTGATGAAGTATTTTCTGTTTCGGATACACTGCTCCCGGCGATGAGAACCCTGCCGCCTTCATCGATGTAGTTATCGAGTATAAGTTCAAGATTATAGGTGATTTCATCCAACCCGGGTCCGTCCCGTATCATCAGCAATCCGAAACCCTTGGGATTTGTCAGATCCGGGTACCATTCTTCAATGTTCCAACGCCCCTGAAGCAAGTTGAGAGCTAATTCTCCACCGGCAGATGCTTCATTTACGGCCCCGTCAAGGTATCCAAGGGTAAACGGAGAACCGTTTCTCAGATCCTGCAGGGCTCGGGCCAGATCCAGGGCCAGCCATTCGGGTTCCCAGATGTCGGGTATGATGACGCGCTGATTCCGCCAGTCGAGTACCAGTGAAGACCAGAGGAAAATCATATTCCCATTTTTATCTGATGCCGGTATGGGTAGAAGAAAAGCGGGCTGCCTCTCTCCGGATTTCGGGCTGCGGACAACGGCGCTTAAATCACCGGCGTCATCTGCAATCCCGGCCAGGAGACCGTCCAGGGCTTTTAGATTATCCGCATCCGCCAACTCAGGGGACAGATACCAGGTGAAACGGACGGGGCCGGCAAGGGCGCTCAGGGAGGAGCTTAAAACTTCGGGAATGCTGCTG
>JAUUYD010000387.1 GCA_030590585.1 Spirochaeta sp. | reverse complement strand
CTGTATCGTCAAGAAGAAACGCTATCTTCTCCACCCTCTCCAACTTTGAGAAATTCGGATTCCATACCGAAATCATGAATTTTCCGATGGAGGGTTTTTCGGCCGATACCCAGAGCTTCCGATGTTCGGCTTTTATTACCGCCATGGGCATTAAGATTAGCCCTGATAATTATCTTCTCGGCCTCTGACATCGTTATACCCAGAGGGATGCGGATACCATCCTCATCACTCCGTTTAATGATATGTGGAGGGAGATCGTCAGGGGTGATGTAGGAGCCTTTACTCAACACTACAGCACTTTCCACCACATTTCTAAGTTCCCGAACATTGCCGGGCCAGCGGTAGGATCCCAGAGCCATAGCGGTTTTGGGCTCCATCCCCTGGACATCCAATCCGTTTTCTTCCGCACTTTCCTTGAGGAACCGGGCTGCGAGAAGAGGAATATCTTCCGGTCTCTCCCGTAAGGACGGCAGATGGATATTAACCACATTCAGCCGGTAGTAGAGATCTTCCCGAAAACGTCCGGCTGCCACTTCTTCTTTGAGGTTTCGATTTGTTGCCGTTATAATACGGACATCCACCGTCAGTGTTTTCTCACCACCGACACGCTCAAAACTCTTTTCCTGCAATACCCGAAGCAGTTTAATCTGGGTAGACCGATCTATCTCCCCAATCTCATCCAGGAAAATGGTACCTCCGTCTGCCAGTTCAAAACGGCCCGTGCGCAGGCCTGCCGCTCCGGTGAAGGCGCCCTTTTCATGTCCGAAAAGTTCTGATTCCAAAAGGGACTCGGAAAGGGCAGCACAATGAACCTTGATAAGCGGGGCATCCTTACGGGGTGATTGTGTATGCAGTGCGTTTGCAACAAGTTCCTTGCCCGTGCCGCTTTCTCCGGTTATCAAAACACTGGCCCTGGTTGGGGCTACCTGCTCAATCAACTCGAAGATACGGTGCATCGGAGCACTTTTTCCAAGTATTTCAGCACCAACCTTACGTTTCTCAAGTCTGTTGACTTCAACTTGAAGCTACTGGTGTTTTCGAGCCAGCTCCCGGCGGCCCAGGGCTCTTTTTACCAGAAGGCCGAGTCTTTCGAGATTCACCGGTTTGGTAAGAAAATCATAGGCCCCATTACGCATGGCCTGAACCGCGTTGTCCACCGTCCCATGTCCGGTAAGAATAATCACAGGTACTGTGGGATAGGCTGAAACTACTCTTTTAAGAAGATCTTCACCTGAGAGCTTAGGCATCCGGAGGTCAGCAATAATGAGATCAATCTCGAGTTTCAGCATCATCTTGAGAGCTTCCTGACCATCCTGAGCCTGAGAAACCTGATATCCATCCATTTCCATCGCCCTGGACAAACTTGTACGAATATTCTTCTCATCATCAACTACAAGAATCCTGAATGTCATGGGTTCCCTCCGGAAAGGAGTTTCCGTTCACTCTGGGGAACGGGAATCGAAATTCTGAACGTGGTTCCACGTCCGACTTGTGAGTCCATATGAAGATCGCCGCCATGTTCCTTCACCACTTTGTACACAACGGTAAGTCCCAGGCCTGAGCCGGTATCCCTTGTTGTAAAATACGGCTCGAATATTTTACCCTGGAGCTCCTCGGGAATTCCCACACCGGTATCACTGACGATTATTATGACATCATCACCATCCCTTTTGGTTTCCAGCTTGAGTTCCCCGCCATCCGGCATGGCGCTGATTGAGTTTTTGATAAGATTCAGCAGGGCTCTCTTCATGGCTCCTTCGTCCAGAGGTATTAATGGTACCGATTCATCCAGCAGCGGAAGAACCCGAACATGAGCGCCCTCCATTTCATAACGAAGGAACTGAACCAGCTCGGTAATCAAAGCATTCAGATCAGCAGAAACAGGTCTGGAGTTCTGGGGTCTTACCGCGAAAAGGTAATCCGAAACGATGTTGTTCAGCCGATCGGTTTCTTCTTCAAGAATCTCAAGGGATTCTTTTAACTCCTCAGGGCTGGCACATTCCCCCTGCATCTGCCGTCTCATCAGCTGCAGATGAATGCTCATGGATGCCAGGGGGTTCTTGATTTCATGGGCAACACCGGCTGCCATGGTAGTGAGAGAAGCCAGTCCCTCAGCCCGTTTGAGCCGGGATTCTTCCGCCCTTAACTCGGTAACATCTTCAATATAAAACACATTCCCGACGATACTGCCTTTATCCACAAGAGGTAGAACACCACAGCTGAGAATAAAGCTTCTATCCCGCAGTTTGATGGGGAAATCCCGCATTGCCGCTCCCCTGTCCTCCTCCAGAGCCGACCTGAGAAAATTGGAAAGATCAGCCGATGCAATGACTTCCCATGCCGGTAAATCCACAGGATCAAGGACGGACAGAGGCAGCAGCCGCCTGGCCGGTTTATTTATCATAACCACCTTGTGGTTGGAGCCGGTAACCAGAACTCCACCGGGGATGGATGAGAGAACTATTTCCAGCTGCTCATTGTCCTTCACCAGATTCTGGACAAGAGAATGGAGGCGTTCATTATCGAGGCGCTCCAGACGGTCAAGACTTTTCAGGGCTCCACGGAGTGATTTCCGCATCAGCGGGTACCCATTGCCGTATAGAGTCCTTTAAGAATCAGAGGCACAGGCATGTAAAGGCTTTCTGTGCGGATTCTGGCTTCCCGAAGCCACCGGGCTTCAAGGGCTGACCGTTTATGATCCGGATTCTCAGAATCACTCCATCGACTCTGCAGCTCACAGCTGATGGCTTCCAGAAAAGCAATAAGGTCCAATTGATCCTTGATATCGGCAGCCTCCCCGGGAAAAACCGGATTCCCTGCCGCTGCTTCATCGATAAACACAGCCGCAGCACCTTTCATAATCTCCGAGGGGCCATTCCGCCAGGCACGGAAATAATCGACCAGTCCGCCCCAGCGTTTATCATCCTCTCTGAATACCCTGCGAAGGACCTCCGCCTCTTCCGATGGGCTGCGGTTTTTAAAGGAATAATCTCTCAGACGGGAAAGAATAGTTGGAAGCAGCATTGATTTCCTGTCGGTAATCAGAATGGCCGTTGTATCCGGAGGAGGTTCCTCAAGAAACTTGAGCAATGCATTCCTGGATGCAATGGGCATCCTCTCAGCTGCATCAAGTATCACGGTTTTATGATCCCCGCCAGCTGAATGGATTGACCAACTGGTTATATGCCGAACCTGTGCAATTGGCAGAACTGCCGGAAGTGACTTTTGAATAACAGCGCAGTCATCTACCAGTGTATCCAGGAGTTTCTCAAGTTTTTTCTTTGCGGGAAGCGGACTGCCGGGGATAATCACGTCTATGGATTCGGCCATCCGCTCCATGATGGAACGGGTTTTAACGAGTTTTTTCTCCTCCCCTTCCCAGAGTACGGGATCGAAACGGCGAAGCAGCTTCCGGGCAGCTCGAACCAGCAGAAAACGGGACGCATCCGAGGTATCCCGGCGCAGGACTTCGGCAGAAGCGGCAATTTCCGGGGTCATATCCCGACTCCCCGCCAGAATGGTTCTCGGATGTGCCATAGACCTGTGGGAACGGCAATGACCGCAGCTGCAGTTCCACTCAGCATCTTTCTCACAGGAAAGTGAACG
>JAUUYD010000137.1 GCA_030590585.1 Spirochaeta sp. | reverse complement strand
CAGATATGGCTGTTATGCAGCTGAGTGGTTACAGTTGTTCTATTAATTGGGTAGTGGTCATTTCGCTCTACCATTACTGCGTTTTCGATCGAGTATTTTGGCTGATTTCTTCAACTCGTCGATATAGTTTTGATCGACCTGTTGCTGTGCTTCCATACGTCGTTTTTCAACAAAATGATCATATTGCTCATTAGCAAATTCAAATGCAGAATCCCTGCTGATCGTACCGATATTATCGAGCAGGGGAAGTTCAACATCGGTTAGAAATTTATCCAGGAACAATTCCCAGTCCTCCATGCGTATGGCCTGATGACGCTGCGCACGAAATTCAGCCTGATCGAGAAACATTACGGTGATGCGGTTGAGGGTGTCAATTTCCTCTTTGTCGAGATAGTTCTTGGCAGAACCGACATCGGTTTTCAGCACATGAGAACCTTTCCAATTGGTCAGTCCCATATTGGACAGCTCGGCATTAGCTCTATTAATGACAATCTCTGCCGCTGTAAGGCCAGTTGAAGCATAGTGCATTTTGTTCTGCATGGTGGCAAAAAAGAGCTGGGTTTGCTTTTCGCCTTCCTGATAATCACTGGCCAAAGTAAAGATATTACGGATCATCAAATAAACCCGGGCCTCGCTGGCACGAATCTCGCGAATCCTTGCCAATAGTTCATCAAAGTAATCAATAACCCCAGCATTGCCCTTAAGCCGTTCATCATCCATGGTGAATCCCTTCACCAAATATTCACTAATACGGTCAGTGGCCCACTTGCGGAATTGATTACCCCGTTTGGAGCGTACCCGAAAACCGACAGCGATAATCATCTCCATATTGTAATAATCGATCAGTCGGCCAATCTGTCGAGTTCCTTCGGTTTGAACTATTCGGAATTTCCTAATAGTTGCCTCCGGTATCAATTCATCATCTTCACAAATGTTGGCAATATGTTCATTTATAGTTGGAACCGAAACACCGTAGAGTTCCGCCATCAGCTTCTGACTCAACCAGACTGTTTCACCTTCAAGCCGCACCTGAATAGGGTCATCCAATCCCGGTCCCTGATAGACAAGCAGTTCACCCTGAGGACGTCTATCTTCATTAATCCCCATATCCCAGCACCCCCAGATTCCCCCGGATTACCTCATCCAGTTCCACAGATACTTTCCTCTGCTCGAATAAAATCTTTGATAGCCCCTCCATCTTCTCCCCTCCCCAGGAATGATTTGTACCGGAAATCTCAGCGATATCATCGCTGGTGAGTTCTTTACGGGCACGATCCATCATGAAACCGTGGTTCCGGGCATCGATAAAGAGAGTTTATCCCTGCCGGTCCCGATATTCTTTTTCTGTTTCCCATAAGGTCTCTTCGAGACTTTTATGATTATTCGTAATTTTTTGGCCATGATAAAAACCCTATGATGCAACTGCCTTCCAATAATAACCGAAAAACATAATTATTTCAGAAGGAACTTTATTGGATCAGTTACAAGATAACTTTCCCGGAACAAAGCACCCTTCTATTCCATTCAACCCGTTCATTCCGAAAGTTCAGCAAATACCCCACCGGAATTCCCGACAACCGTAAATAATTAATAAGCTGAGCTTCCATAACCGGAGTGAGAACCTTAACTGCCTTCAATTTAAGAATTATTTTCCCCTCCACCACCATATCCGCCACATAGGCACCGGCCAGTTCACCTTCGTAGTACAACGGATACACAGCCTGACGTTCCACCCTTAATCCGCAGTGCCGGAATTCAATTGCTAAAGCCCCTTCATAAGCACTTTCCAACAATCCCGGCCCCAAGCGGTTATGAACCTTAAATGCGCCCCCGAGTACCCAATCCGACAATTCCTTGTATACCAGTTTCGACATCACTCAACCTCCTGATGCTTTTCACCCCCGCACCGGACGAACCGAGGAGCTGTCAAGGGCGCCCCAAAGGGGCGTTCACCTTGCCCTTGACAGTGACGAGAGAGCGGTACAATAAAAAGAAGCGGAAGGAGAGTGTCCCACCAGAATTCCTATCTGTGCCCATCCGCGAACATCCGCGGTAAATAACAACTCCCCCCATCCATCCTGAATATTCAAAAATTCTGCATATCTTTACTTGATTTCGGTATATACCATGATATATTATCATACTAGGGAGATCAAAGATGAAAACAGCGAAATTATTCAAGAATGGAAGAAGCCAGGCTGTAAGACTTCCTAAAGATTTTCAATTTAATGGTGAGGACGTCTTCATTCAGAAACACGGAGAGGCTGTTCTTCTTATACCACGAGACAAACAATGGGAAATATTTCTACATGGACTGGATTCATTCACAGAGGATTTCATGCAGGAAGGTAGAGATCAGGGAGAAGAGCAGATTCGAGAGTCTTTCTAATGTATCTGATCGATACAAATATCTGTATTTTTGCAATAAAAAAGCGGCCCACCGCAGTATTGGAACGTATTCAAAGCAATTTCGAAAAAGGCATCTTCATTTCATCATTGACAATTGCTGAGCTTGAATTTGGTGTATCAAATAGTCAACACCCCGATGAGAACCGAATGGCATTAATAGAATTTCTCTCGATATTCGACTATTTAAACTATGACGAAGAAGATGCTATTCAATACGGTAAACTGAAAACGATATTGCGCCGAGCAGGGAAAGTAATAGGTCCAATCGATATGCTGCTTGCCTCCCAGGCCTTGTCGAAAGAACTGGTAATGGTAACTAACAACACCAGGGAGTTTATCAGAATCCCCGACTTGGAAATTCAGGACTGGACCATATAAATCAGTTGAGCCACTCCGACTGATCCGTGCCAACCCGCGAACATCCGCGGTAGAAAACAACTCCCCCATCCCCAATAAAAAAAGGCAACCCCGAAGGATCACCTTTATTGCGTTGGGCGACGGCGGACTCGAACCGCCGACCCCGTGCATGTCAAGCACGTACTCTAACCAGCTGAGCTAGCCGCCCTAACGAAGCACAATTCTACCGATACTGTTCAAAGTGTCAACCGTTTTCTAACTTTTGAGAATGCTGATAACCCTCTCCAACACCTTTTTTCTATCCAGCGGCTTAACGATGTAATTCTTGGCACCGATGAGAAGGGCTTTCTTGACAAGATCCTGTTTTCCAAGAGCACTGATCATCACAACCTTCGCATCTTTGTCAAACTCGATGATTTTCTCAAGGGCACTCACACCATCCATCCTGGGCATGGTGATATCCATGGTAACAAGATCGACATTGGGATAGAGTTCCTTGTACTTTTCGACGCCTTCAAGGCCGTCCGCGGCTGTTGCCACGACATTAAAACCTTCAGAAGTAAGGATTTGGCCTATCTGCTTGGTGACAAACATCGAATCATCAACAACGAGAACTTTGAACGCGACTCCGCCGGTATTATGACCGTCAGGGGTTCTTTCATTAATATTCGGAAAATCACTAGTGGTTTTCACAATCAGCAGCCCTCCTACATTCGTTCCCTGACGGCAACGTTAATTTCAACAAGTCCCTGGGGCATTTCAAGAGGAACAATAAGAGCTTCAACATCAGCGGTTGAAACCTGCATGTTCTCCCCGGTAATAATAGACGGTGGTGTGAGATCAAATTTGAAACCAAGATCGGACAATTTTGTCACCGCCTGAGCGGTAATCATATTCGCCAATTCCGTAATGGTGGCCTTCACAAGTTCATCCATTTCAGTCAGATCTTCATCATTCATCGTTGCAGCTATCTTTATGGCCGTCTGCTGACTCATATCGATAAGCACACGTCCCTCTACATCTCCTGCCAATCCAACCAATGCGGCTACACCCATTACAGGTTTGGATGTCTTCTTCAGATACAGATCCTTACGTTCAATATCTGTTTGCAGCACTTCATGCATGATACTGTACGCTGCTTCCACAAATGGATTGATGTATTCGACCCTCATGTAATTCTCCTTTTTAGAGTTAATTATTTCTTTTTATAGGCAACAACGCCGGAATTTTCAACTTTTTCCCAGGCGTCGGGGTTAAGAGGTTGTTCATTTGCTCCAAGTACAAGCAGACTGCCGGGTTTCATCACTTCATCCAATGTACGGAATATATACTGCTGTCTCTCAGGTACAAGATATGAGACCGTATCCCGCATTACAACCAGATCCAGCTTCGGCAGGGTGTTCTCATGAGTTATATCATGGTATTCAAAGAGAATGGCATCCTTGATTTCCTTGATAAATTGTTTACCCTTGCGTCCCTCGCTGAGGAATTTATCATAGGGACTCCCCTGTGAAGTCTGAGGAACAACAAGTCCGGGTGCAGTGGATATCCTGATGAGATCGCTGTCATGGGCAATAATTTTCAAATTAACAGAGGGCAGTTTATTTTTAATCATGCAGGCAACAGAGTAACTTTCGTAACCGCTTTCACAGCCCGGATTCCATACATAGAAATTCCCGGAATGGCTCTCAGGAATGAATCCTGCTATTTTCTCAGAATAATCACTGTTCCAGAAAGATCCTGAGAATGGGGAAGCAAATGATGCCAGAAACGCCTCGGCATCGTTATCATTTGCCAACTGCACTTCCTCACCCCTTTGTTTTTTCCAGGAGATGAATCTGTTTCTAATCCAATCCTGATTAACCGGGCTGGAATAAAATGATAAGAATGTTATGAGTGTTTCTTCAATAAATCCGATATCAACATCTTCCTGAACGGCATCTTTTGTCGTTGAGACTGTCGATTCCTGAATAATGGCGGACCTTGATGTCGGGAGTGAGGCTTTTTCCGTTTTCTCAGCGGGCTCTTCATCACCCAGGATGCTCTCCACATCGAGAATAACATACAAGCGGCCCTCATTTTCCACCACTCCACTGATGTACTTGATGTTAATATCTCCGAAAAGGGGATGAGGCGCTTGTACTGCCTCTGAACTGATTCCAATAACCTTGTCAATGGAATCAACGATGACAGCAAGAACATGTCGGTCAAGTCTGAGAATTATCATGTTCTCAGTATCTTCATTATTTTCTTCTAACGGCAGATTAAAGAAAATTCTCATATCAATGACTGAAATAATATCACCCCGTAAGTTGTACACCCCTTTGACGAAGGGTGCAGCATTGGGAACGAAGGTGAATTTAGCGGCTTTTGAGATTTCCTTCACTTTCATAATGTCTATTCCATAGTCTTTGCCTGCCAGTGTGAAGGAAATCATTTTGAAGTCAACTTGGGTCTGGTCTTTCAGCTTATTGGTTTTACTCTCTTTTGTTTGATCCATTCCACCTACCTCACAACCCTGCTCTGTCTGGCTTCCTGTTCCTTTCGAACACCCAGATCAAGCAGCTGGCTGATATCAATGATGAGAGAGACTGTTCCATCCCCAAGTATGGTAGCCCCGGCAATGCCCGGGGAATTGGTGTACCTGTCCTTCAGGGGTTTGATAACCACATCCTCTTCACCGATGAGGGAATCCACCATCAATCCCATTTTTCTGTCCCCGCTTCCGACGATGACTATGAAATGGTACTCTGAATCTTCCTCCGCATCGATACGAAAGAGCTTTCCCAGACGCAGGAGACTGATAACATCCTCCCTGACGTTGAACACTTCGTAATTATCAATAATCTTAATCTCTTCCGGTTTTATACGGTGACTTTCAAGCACGCTGGTAATGGGTATTGCATAAATCTCGGTTCCCACCCTGACAAGAAGACCCTGTATAATGGCAAGAGTGAGAGGGAGTTTTATAGTAAATCGTGTACCTTCTCCGACTTTGGACCAGACTGAAACGCTGCCGTTGAGCTTTTCAATCTGCTTTCGCACAACATCGAGGCCCACACCCCGGCCGGAAATGTTTGTTACTTCTCCTGCGGTGGAGAACCCCGGTTCAAAGATCAGATTGAATGCTTCTATATCGGACAGGGCTTTGTTCGGATGAATGAGTCCCCGTTCGATGGCCTTGTCCCTTACCTTTGCAACATCGATACCGGCTCCATCATCGGCAATTTCGATAACAATCATGTTTCCTTCGTTAGACGCTTTAAGCAGCATACTGCCAATTGCCGGTTTACCTGATTTTTGCCTGATATCAGGTGTTTCAATACCGTGGTCAAGAGAGTTTCGGACGCAATGCATCAAAGGATCGAGCAGTTCTTCGGTTACGGACTTGTCCAGTTCCGTATCCTCACCTTCGATAATCAGGTCAATCTGCTTATTCAGACTTTTAGACAGATCCCTGACCAATCTCGGGAATCTGCTGAATATCTGGCTTATGGGAACCATTCTGATTCTTAAAATCGCTTCGTGAAGATCGCTTGTATTACGCCCGAGATTCGCTGCAGTGTTTCGGAATGACCCGACAGTACCTTTTAATCTGGATTCAAAAGAATCAAATATGGTAAAAAGCCCTTCGTATTTTTCATTGATCCCGGATTTGACATCCTTGACAGACTTTCCGTTCTGGATTTCATTCAGTAATTCGGGCAGGGAATCAAAAAGTCCCTTCAAACTATCTTTGTAAAAAGAT
>JAUUYD010000371.1 GCA_030590585.1 Spirochaeta sp. | reverse complement strand
GTCTTCTTTTCGATGATATCCCCGAACAACTTCAGCATGAGGGTGACAAAGCGGCTTACCCCGATCTTCCTCACGCCCATGCCGATATTGCAAACCGTTTGTTCCGGTCTCTCAAAGAAATAGATCCCTCCCTTCAGCTGGCCGTGTGTCCAACCCAATATCATGGTAACGGGGATGAGCCCTATATCACCGCATTAGGCGGACTCCTGAATCCCAGGATCGAGATGTTCTGGACGGGCCCGGAAATATGCAGCCGTCAGCTCACCCTGGCAGATGCGAGCTTTCTGGCCCGGAGAATCGATCGTCCTGTTCTGTATTGGGACAATTACCCTGTCAACGACCTTGAAATGAGTCGGGAATTGCATATCGGCCCCTACAGGGGGCGCGATCCTCATTTATACCGTTCCACTCTTGGAATTGTGGCTAACGGAATGGAGCATCCCGAGAGTTCAAAAATCGGTTTGCTCACCATTGCCGATTACCTCTGGAACCCCGAGTCTTACGATCCTGAGATTTCCTGGAACAGATCCCTGCAAACTGTTGTAGGTTCCGAGCAGTGGGAGGACTTCAGGATTTTCGCGGATAACAACCGCTATTCCTGTCTTTATACAACCGACTCTCCCGACTTGAAGGCCGCACTGGAGTCCATAGGTTTTCTGCAGTTTCAGGGAGATAAGGCTGGTGTTATATCTGTTCTGAAGGAATCCATTAATCAACTGAATCGCGCAGTTCTGCTCTTCGATCAGGGACTGAAAAATACTATCCTGCAGGACGAGATCAGACGGTGGATTGATAATTTCCGTAAGGGTGTCAATCTGCTCAATACAGCGCTGCAGTTTCTTGAAAATCCCGGAAAAGCAGGCAGAGTTGCTCTTGAACAGGCTCAAAAAGATTATTCTGCCGATAATACATATGTGTTTGCCGATGTATTGAATGATATCTCTCATAGTGTTCCGGGGGAGGAACTTAATTGACCTCAGAACCAATGGCTATTAATTTGGAGTAATGCCAGTGACAAATCAAAATGAGAGATTGAACGTCTCCATGGTAAAAGACCAGAGCCGCAAGTTGGTTTTCAAACATATCAGCCGTCATGGACCGGTAACTCGCAGTGATATTTCTTTAAGTACTGGATTGAGTCACGGAACCGTTAAAACCCTGATGGATGAATTTCTTGATGCCGGCCTGATTGAAGAAAAAAAAGACAACTCTCCTGCAATTGGACGCAAACCCAGTAAGGTACATCTAAGGCCTGAAGCCCGGAGGATAGGTGTTCTTGAAATTGCACCGGATCGTTTAACCTACTCAGATCTGAATCTTTTACTTGAGCCGACATCACCGCCCATCATTACAACCCGCCCGGCAGATGTGGAATACCGAACCTGGATGGAAGGCTTTCTTGCCCGGATACCTGTCGGTTCCCTGGCTGGAATCGGCGTTGTGGCCCCGGGGCCATACAGGCAGGAAACCGATACGGTTATCAGTAATCTGATTCCCGACCTGCGGCAAATTCCCCTGGAAGAAACGGTTCGGGGTCTTCATGATATCCCGGTCATTATTGCTGAAGATGTCCATTTGGCGGCACTGGCCGAAGCCGAATCTTTAAAAGCAACTGAGGAATCCGTTCAACCCCTTTTTTATCTTTATCTCTCAAGAGGTATAGGCGGAGCTTATCTTTCCGGCAGCAAGATTCTTTACGGGACTGGCGGATTGGCCGGAGAGATCGGCCAGATGATAATGGATGACGGCTACAGACTGGAAGAATCTGTCGGTTGGCTGGCGGCCAGAGAGTCTCTGGGTGTTCCCGGCACTATGAGTGATGCGGAAGCGCAGGTTTTTATCCTCGAATCCCTGGGTGAAACCGGGAATAAAGGAGCTCGGAAAACTCTGACAACCATTATTAACCGCCTGGCAAAAGCCTTGAGTCACGCTGTTTGTGTACTGAACCCCAAAACAATTATCATCGGCGGTGCATTTGAATTTCTTGGCAGGGATTTTTTTGAGCCTCTGGAGAAAGAACTTCGAAGTCTTCTAATTGACGCGCATAAAAGTGATTTGAAAATCAGGAGCTCCGGTTCCGGTAAACGAGGTATGATACTTGGAGCCGGAATGATGATAATTGACCGCTGGCTTGAAACCGATATCAGCTGAATCCGGAAGAGTCTAAAGGAGTCCGTAATGAAAAAAGCCATTATTCTGGCAGCAGGCCGTGGAAAAAAGATCTGGCCCTACGGAGAAGTTCGACCGAAAGCCCTTCTTCCGATTGCCGGGAAACCTCTGGTCTCCTATCTTGTTGATGATCTTATCTCTCTTGGAGTAAATGAGATTCTCCTGGCGGCGGCTCCTGAATATTCCGGGGACTTCAGGGATGTCTTCAGTCATTTACCATCGGTCAGGATTGTTGAAACAAATAATGTCGGAGGTACAGCCGATACCCTTTTTTCCGTACTGGACAGGAAAGAAGATATGGGAATTGGCGTTTTTTACGGTGATATCCTGATTCACCGAGATGATTTGAAGGCTTTCCTTGATGAAAAAACGGAAGGACTTCGATTACTGCTGACGCCTCAGGGGCAGGAAGACTCCCGGGACTGGATTGGAGCCCGTCTGTCAAACGGTTCAATCACGGAAATCCTCGGACATCCCCGGGAAGGCGATATGCACAGGTTCACAGCCTTTGTTCTCGGCAGGGGGTTTACAGACTATCTTGAACGCTGCCCCTCTCATTTCCCATCCATAGAAGTGGGGATGATGCCTCCCCGGGAAAAACACCTTGAAGCGTCAGTTTTTCTCTGGCTTCGTGAGTGCAAGCCTGTTTCTGTAACAGAAACAATCAACCCGACTCCCGATATCGATAAACCGTGGCATATCCTTGAAGCGAACAAACTCATGGTGGATCGCCTATGCAGCGAACTTCAGAAGAACGAGTTGGCCGATGGGGCTGTTATAGACGAGAGCGCAAGCCTTGCAGCTCCGGTGCGTCTCGGCCTGAACAGCCGAATCGGCCGGAATGTCATCATTCGGGGAAAACTGATTGCCGGAGATAATGTCACCATAGATGCCGGAGCCATCATTGATGGAAATCTTGTTGTCGGAGACGGCAGCTTTATCGGTAATACCTGTTTTATCGAAGGTGGATCGGTAGTGGGAGCCGGCTGTGTTGTCAGTCATGCCGCTGAACTTTCAGGTGTTATCTTTGATGGAGTCTATCTTTATCACTATATGGAAATATTTGGAATTGTCGGCCGGAATACCGATATCGGCGCGGCTACCGTATGCGGGTCCCTGAGATTTGATGACGGGATTACAATTCATAAAACTGCAGGCCGCAGGGAGTTTCCCAGGAACTTCTCCAATGCCAGCTTTATCGGTGATTACTGCAGAACCGGGGTAAACGCGATTATAATGCCGGGATGCAAAACCGGTCCTTACAGCATTATTGGTCCCGGGGTACTTCTTGAGAAAGACCTCCCCGAAGGGACCGGCATCAGGGTCCGGCAGGAACAGGAAACCTTTCAATGGGGTCCGGAACGCTACGGCTGGTAAAGACCCGTCAATAGGATCCGGCCTCAGGTACACAGTGGAGCAGCCGGGGATCGAGAACCTTGAAAGATTCGGTATAACCTGCACCCGAGGCAGAACCCTCCCTGGCACCCCGTCCGTCGTCATAGGCACAGTACTGCTCCCAGGATTTAGCATCGATCTGTGATT
>JAUUYD010000455.1 GCA_030590585.1 Spirochaeta sp. | reverse complement strand
TTTTCAGAAGAGGACGATTTCAGCTGTGTCACTTCTGATAATCTTCAGGGGGGATCTTTAGCCGCAGAGCATATTCTTTCCCTGCGGTATTCCGAATGCACACAGATTATTGCCGTTACAGGATTTAAACATCAGACACTAACCGAGCGCATGGACGGGTTTTACGAGTTCATGAAATTGAATGATGCCGAAAGTCGAAAAATTGAATTATATGAAGAGATCAATACCTATGAAGATGGTTTGAATCTTGTTCCTACACTGCTTACCCGTAATCAGATCAGCAGGAGAAAAACCTGCCTCTTCGTAACAAACGACAATGTGGCCATGGGTGTGCAGGAGGGTCTTCTCAGGCATAATATCGCCATACCTGAAAAGGTGAGAATGGTTGGATATGACAACATCGAATTCTCAGGAAGGTGCAGGGTGCCCCTGACAACAATAGAGCAGTCTCCCGGTGAGATGGGAAGAATTGCTGGAATGGAAATTCTGGAAATGATTGATAATCCTGGTAAAAAAGTTCAGAAATACAGATTGCCGACAAGATTGATTATCAGGGAGTCCAGTCCTTCAAGACGGGGGTAATTTATGGAAAAATACTTTTTGGGAATAGATATCGGCGGTACCAAATGCGCTGTGATTCTGGGAGATGAAAACAGGCGGGTAATTGAGAAAAAGGGCCTGAGAACAGACAGTGATGTTTCATCATCAATCATGGTTGAGCGGATTCTTGATGCGGCTGAGAGGATTCTCCTGAACCATCCTGATAAACCCGTTTCTGCTGTGGGGATCAGCTGCGGCGGACCCCTGAACAGCAGAACCGGAATGATTCTCTCTCCCCCGAATCTTCCCGGCTGGGATGAAGTAGCGATTGTCAGGATTGTGAAAGAGAGATTTGGAATTGACGTTTTTCTTCAGAACGATGCCAATGCCTGTGCCCTGGCCGAATGGAAATTCGGTGCCGGCCGGGGCAGCAGCAATATGATTTTCATGACATTCGGAACCGGTATGGGGGCCGGGCTGATTCTCAATGGCCGCCTGTATGCGGGGATGCAGGATATGGCAGGAGAAATCGGACATGTCCGTATGGAGAATACCGGTCCGTTGGGCTACGGCAAGGCCGGTTCCTTTGAAGGTTTCTGCAGCGGCGGGGGGATTGCTCAAATGGCGGTTGCCCGGGGCCGGGAGCTTCTTTCACAGAGGAAGTCTATTCCTTACTGCCCGGATTCAGGGGAACTTGAGAGAATTACGGCTAAGGATGTGGCCCTTTGGGCACGAAAAGGCGAAGAAGAGTCTATAGCGATATATCAGAAAAGCGGCAGGTATCTGGGCCGGGGACTGTCGATACTGATCGATTTGTTGAATCCGGAAAAAATCATTATCGGCAGTATCTTTTCCCGGGATCAGAAACTCTTTTTCCCAGCAGTTATCGAAACGATTCAAGAAGAAGCTTTACAATACTCAGTTGATGCCTGTGAGATTGTTCCAGCAGGGTTGGGAGATGATATCGGAGATATTGCCAGCCTGGCCGTAGCGCTGAACGGTAAAGAATCTTGAGAAGTTAAAAAGGAAAATAAATGAAAAAAGTTAATGAGTTAATTGCGTTATTTCGAAATTATCCGAAGCTGGAGTCCTGTTCCGATGAAATCGAGCAGGCTTATGAAGCACTGGTAGCGTTATATTCCCGTGAAGGAACAGTGCTGGTATGCGGGAATGGTGGAAGCGCGGCAGACGCGGATCATATTGTCGGTGAATTGATGAAGGGTTTTATGAGAAAAAGACCTATGGATCAGAACATGCGAAGTGCTTTTACTTCCCTTGAGGCAGAGGTTTCCGGCTATCTGCTGGATAATCTGCAGCAGCCGCTGTCGGCGATTTCCCTGGCATCCCATAGCGCTCTGCAAACAGCATTTGCCAATGATGTGGCTCCGGATCTTTCCTTTGCCCAAAGTGTTCTGGGTTATGGGCGGAAAGGTGATATTTTTCTGGGAATCTCCACTTCCGGGAATTCCCGGAATGTATATTATGCTGCCTGTACCGCTAAATCCCGGGGTCTGAAAACAATTGGGTTAACCGGGAAAGACGGGGGCAGGCTGAAGGGTCTCTGTGACATTATGATTCAGGTTCCTGCATCGTCAACTCCGGTTGTCCAGGAGCTGCATCTACCGGTGTATCATGCCTTATGCGCGGCTGTAGAGGCGCATTTTTTCGATGAATAGGTGAATAGTCAACAACCACCCCCAAAGGAGGTGGTTTGTGGGTTGCGCCCCCAAAAGGGGCTTACGGTGTTGTAAAAGCCGCCGAACAGTACCGGATAGGATATTAGGCAAAGCCGTTCCCTTTACCGCCACCAAGGAGGCGGCTTTTACTATAGTCAAATAAGCCGCCTCGCTCTGATGTAACTTATTGCAAACTGTATTTTTCGATTTTTCTGGCCAGTGTTTTACGGGTTACCTCAAGCTCTTCTGCGGTTCGGGTTCGATTTCCCCGGTTTCGTTTCAGAGCATCGGCGATGAACGTCTCTTCAAAGCGGGACAGGATTCTCTCTGACGCGTTTTTTAACGCTCCTGCAGGAATTTCCGTATCGAATCCGGCTTCCTTCTCTGATACCATATTACTTTCGAAATCATCCCAGCCTCTGAGTGAAAGAATTTCATCTCCCTCACAAAGCAGAACGGCCTGATTAATCAGGTTTTGAAGTTCACGGATATTCCCCGGCCAGCTGTGCTGTTTCAGCTGTTCCAGTAACTCCGGATGAATACCGCGAATCGTCTTGTTATACCGTTCACTGTAAAAGTGTATGAAATAATTCGTCAGCATGGGGATGTCGTCGGAGCGTTTATGCAGGGGCGGCAGGTGGCAGGATATGACATTCAGGCGAAAATAAAGATCTTTACGAAAGGCTCCGGCACCTATCATTTTTTTAAGATTCTGGTTGGTCGCGGCAATTACCCGGACATCAACATGAATCTGCCGGACTCCTCCAACCCGTTCGAAGCTTCGCTCTTCCAGCACCCTGAGTAACTTCGATTGAATATCAAGTGACATGTCGCCTATTTCATCCAGAAAAAGAGT
>JAUUYD010000087.1 GCA_030590585.1 Spirochaeta sp. | reverse complement strand
ATTTTACTTTTTCATCAGGAACCCGAATTCTTAGCTGTTCTTCGGATTTCCAGGTATAGTAACCACCGTTTTCTTCCGCCCAAACAGCCAGTTCATCAGAGGCGCTTACCCGATCGAATACCAGTGCAACGGTGTTAACCGACACAAACAGACTGTCTTCTTCTTCTGCTGTTAGAAAACTGATGAAAATAACCGCCAGAATAAAAATAATTGTTAAAAAATACATTCTTTTCATTTCAGCTCTCCTTCAGCAAACGATTTATACAGGCGCTTAAAACCCTGTTCGGCATCTGAAGAAAATATTTCTACGATATGCAGTTTCCTGCCGTCGGCAACAGCAGCTATAAAGTATCTGTAGGGCTTCCGGTCTTTACTGAGGAACTCTACACCGAGAAGTTCTGAGTCACCGAAATTCAGGTTCAGTTCTTTCGATTCGGCATAATAGGGTGATAGATGATACACAAGAGCTCGCTGCCAGAATCTGTTATCCCCCCTGGGGCTGTTGGATATGGTTGAAATGAGTATTTGAGTGCCGCCGCTGTTTTCTGCCAGATACACAGATTCTTTTGAGAAAACGGCAAAATCATCCCCGGGATCAAGGGAGACTCTTGCGCGAAGTTTGTCCCCGGCAGGATAGAGGGGATCCAGGTATGCAATCCATGGAAAGGGTATATTTACCTGAGAGGAATCACTCTGAATTCGGGGAATCAGCTGCACGGTAATTCTTGAAAAGGAAATTCGGGATTCCATTATGGCTGTCTGCTGCTTCAAAGACTCAATTTCCTCAGTCAACCGACCGATTTCCCTCAAAATCAGTGCCCGTTCTTTAGGGTCAGTACTTTTTTCCAACAGATAGTAAAGGCGGCTGCGGGTTTCCTCCGCTGTGGCCAATTGCCGCTGTATATCAGCATAGGCTTCGGTAACATCCAGGGTTTCAACCCGACTGAATTCCACCTGTCCCATGGAGAGAACCATTTTGAAAAAATCGTTGAATATTTCAGCTGGAACACGGAGCTCCAGATAGTCACTGTAACTGCTTTCTACATAGCCCCCGGCATCCAGGGTGAGAGTTTCCAGATCCAGCCGTGTTTCTTCTGTGTCTTCAACAACGATACCTGCAGACCCGTTGTAAATTCGCTTCCTTGTTTCCCGAACGCTATCACTGTCTGTAGATGTCCCGCCGCCTTCCCCGGTGACGGGAGAGGGTGTGGTTTCCAGATTGCCGCTCATATCAGAGGATTCGGCCTTCCTTGAAAGAGAATCCTCCGTCACTTCCATCGGCGCTCCGGGATCATCTGATTCCCCGTAAAAACCTTCTTCTTTTGAACCGGCGGCACAAGAGGTCAATAAAATGGTAATTAACAGGCCGAGAATCCATTTGAACCGTAATAGCTTCATGCTTTAAGAGTATACCGCAACAACCCGGGCCTGTCGGATGAAGTTATTCCCAAGTGAAATGAGCGGAGTGAACTTGTTCATTCCCGAATGAGCGCAGGGAAAGCATGGTTTCATACCCCGCGGCTCTGCCGCGGAAAGGAATACAGCGGGTTCGCGAAGCGAACTTGCGAGCAGTCGCCAAAGGCGACTCCGGGTCCAGGGCTCTGCCCTGGGGTATGATACCATTCATTCCCACTCAATGGTGGCAGGGGGTTTGGATGAGATATCATAAACAACCCGGCCTATCTCTTTAACCGTGTTGGTAATTTTGGCAGAAATCTCAAGGAGGTCTTTTGTGGGA
Source organism: Spirochaeta sp. (assembly GCA_030590585.1). Next base: position 6,364 of record JAUUYD010000087.1, on the reverse strand, counting down.
AAGTCAAAAACATCGGCGGTCATGCCGTCCCGGCTCACCACGGCCCTCAGCCCGAGGACATAACCGTATTCCCGGGCATCGCCTGTAACACCTACGGATCGTACAGGCAGCAGCACAGAAAAAGCCTGCCAGATCTGATGATACAAACCTCTCTCACGAAGTTCTGATATATAGATGGAGTCGGCTTCACGAAGTATGTTCAGCTTGGTTTCGGTGATGTCGGATAGAATGCGGATTGCCAGTCCGGGTCCGGGAAACGGATGTCTGTGAACGATTTCATGAGAAACATTCAGGAGTTCACCCAGACGCCGTACTTCATCTTTGTAGAGTTTATCAAGGGGCTCAAGGAGTTCTCCGGCCCTGCGCTTGGCCTGAACCAGGGGTGTGCCGACATTATGGTGACTTTTTATCACTTTAGCCTTGTTTCCAACACCCTGTCCCGATTCAATCAGATCTGTGTAGAGGGTCCCTTGAGCCAGCATGTAACCCTCCGGAAGAAGTTTGGCCGCTTCCTCTTCCTGCACCTGAATAAACACATCACCGATAATTTTTCTTTTCTTTTCCGGATCGCTGACCCCCTCCAGGGGTTTCAGAAACCGTTCTTTTGCGTCAATAAGAAGAAGATTTTCAGCACCTAATGCCCGGAGATTTACGGCTACTTCATCGCTTTCACCTTTTCTCATCATCCCGGTGTCTATGTACATCAGCCAGATTCTATCCCTTGGCAGTGCTTTAAGCAGGAGGGCTGCTGCAACAGTGGAATCCACTCCGCCTGAAATTAACAGAAGGACGTTCTTGTCTCCGGTCCTGTTACACAGTATTTCACTCTCATTCTCAATGTAGCGCTCCAGTGTCCATTCTTTTTTTGCTCCGCAGATACCGCAGGCAAAATTCTCCAGAAGATCCACTCCGTACTCGCAGTGACTGGCTTCTGGGTGAAATTGTACTCCCCAGAAGGGCTTGTCGATGTGAGCGGCTGCGGCTGGAACACCGTTTTCGCTTTCGGCGATAAGTTCATAATGAATTCCGGGAGCCGTCACACTGTCACCATGACTCATCCAGGAGAGAAAATTTTCAGGTATTCCCTGAAAAAGAGGATTGGCGTTCTGATGTTTTACGGCGGAGCGTCCGTATTCTCTGTGGGCAAGGGACTTAACTTCACCGCCGTTATTTATAGTGAGCTGATGAAATCCGTAGCATATACCCAGAACAGGCAGGCCGCAGGCGAAGACGGCTTCATCCGGTTTGGGGCTGTTTTTTTCCCATGAAGATTCAGGGGAGCCGGAGAGTATGATGCCTTTAACACCTTCTTTGAGATACCCGGAAATATCCGCGTCTCCCGGAGCGATTTCGGAATACACCCCGAAATCACGTATCCGCCTGCCGATAAGCTGTGTGGTCTGCCCGCCGAAATCCAGAATCAGGATGCGGTCCACGGAGCTTCCTTCATGAAGGTTTCGTCCCTTAGGGGGCCGACGGAATATCCATGTACCGGTACTCCTGTGTACTCTTCAATGAAGTTTACAAAATCCCGGGCCCCGGCAGGGAGATCATCCCATTTACGGGCATCGGCTACTTTGCCTTCCCAGCCGGGAAGGGTTTTGAGGACGGGTTTCACCCGCTCCAGATCCGCAATGTTGGAAGGGAAATAATCTATGTGCTTCCCATCGAGTTCGTAGGCGGTACAGACACTCACCGACTCAAAGCCGTCGTAGAGATTCAGGTGGGAAAGTATGAATCCGTCCAGAGAATTTACCCATCCTGAATATTTAAGGGCAACGAGATCGAGAAAGCCGATGCGCCGGGGACGACCGGTTGTAACTCCGTATTCGTGTCCCAGCTCCCTGATTGTATCCGCAAGGGAAACATCGTCCCCCTCAACCATCTCTGTGGGAAATGGACCGTTACCGACTCTGGTCTGATATGCCTTAAGCACACCGAGACATTTGTCTATCTTCCGGGGACCGATGGAAGCACCGATGGCTGCACCGGAAGTGGTGGAGATACCCGATGAAACATAGGGATAGGTTCCATGGTCCAGATCCAGAAGAGCTCCCTGAGCCCCTTCCAGAAGAATGCGTTTCCCCTGATTTTCCATCATGTACTCGGCCAGGTTCACTTTCATGGAAAAAAGACGTTCCTTGAAGGGCTCAAGCCAGTCCCTGTCGGATTGACTTAACGCGTTCCAGACCACCGGATCCCAGAGGTCGGCAACTCGAACACCGTCCCGGGATGCTTTTTTCCCGTAGGCGACGCCTATACCCCGGCCGGTTGTGCCGATGGGCCGGGCTCGGTGTTCGTCAATTGTCCTGTCTTCACTTTTATAACCGGGAAGAACAAGATGGGCCCTGTCGGATACGACTACCCTGCCCTCCCATTCGATACCCTGGGCGGCGATTCCAGCCAGCTCTTCAAACATGGATGCAGGGTCTATCACCATACCGTTGCCAAGAACCACTGTTTTCCCCGGAGATATGATTCCCGCGGGAATCAGATGAACGGCAAAGGTTTTATCCTCAACCCTGATGGTATGCCCCGCATTGGCACCGCCTGAGAAACGGACCACCATATCGGCTTCCTCAGAGAAGTAGTCCACCATCTTTCCTTTACCTTCGTCGCCCCACTGGGCGCCGACAACGACTAGATTCATTCAATACCGCCTTTAATTAATGCCTCTGATGTCTCGATGTTTCAAATGTCTCGAGTCGGCTTAAGCAATTCGCTGAAATTGTTTTTTCATTCCTATGGCCTTGTGTAATTAGGAGCTTCCCGTGTGATGTTTATATCATGTGCATGGCTCTCACGGAGACCCGCCGCGGATATTCTGATGAAACGCCGGTAATTACGCAAGTCATCCAATGACGCGCAGCCGGTGTATCCCATCCCTTTCCGTAATCCGGTTACCAGCTGGTGGAGATATGGGGCCAGATCTCCCTTGAAGGGAACCCGGCCTTCAATACCCTCAGGAACTGGTTCCTCTCCTGCAGCCATCCTGTAGCGGTCTCCTCCTCCGGACTGTATGGCCCCGAGAGAACCCATCCCCCTGTAGGATTTAAAAATTCTTCCTTCAAATATAATTTCCCGTCCGGGAGATTCCTTAAGACCGGCAAACAGATTTCCTATCATTACGACTGAGGCCCCGGCGCCGATAGCTTTTACGATATCACCGGAAAATTTTATGCCGCCATCCGCAATTACAGGAATTCCGTGAGGATCGCATGCCTCCACGGCATCAGCTACGGCTGTCAGTTGGGGTACGCCGATTCCCGCAATGATGCGGGTTGTGCAGATAGACCCCGGCCCAACTCCGACTTTAATTGCATCCGACCCGGCTTCCACAAGACGCCTGGCACCATCCCCAGTGGCAATATTTCCGCCGATCAGGGGTATGTCGGGATAAACTTTCTTTATCCCGGATATGGATTTGAGAACTTCAATGGACGCGCCGTGAGCGGTATCAAGAACAACAAAATCCACCCCTGAGTCCGCAAGTCCGGGCATACGCGATTTCCAGTCATTCGGACTGACAGCCGCCCCGACAATGAGACTTCCGGACTCATCCAGAGCCGCATCAGGATAATCCCGATGTTTTTCCATATCCCGGACTGTTATCAGCCCGGTAAGCCGCCCTTCCTCATCTACAACAGGGAGTTTTTCAATACGATGCTTGTCGAATTTCTCCCGGGCGGTTTCCTCAGTCGGTGTACCTCTCTCAAGAACCAGATTCCGGGTCATTACATCATCAACAAGATCATCCGGATGAACATTGAACTTCAAATCCCGCTCGGTGATAATTCCAATGACTTTCCCGTCATCCAGTACAGGAAGACCGGTAACACCGGTATCATCCATGGTTTTACGTACCTCAGCCAATGTGAGCCCGGCTGTAATGGTAACCGGATCCTCAATTATCCAATTCAGAAAACGCTTAACCTTGGCCACCTGTCTGGCCTGTTCCTCGGGAGTCAGATTCCGGTGAATTACACCGGCCCCGCCGTTTAAAGCCAGGGCAATGGCCATGGGGTCTTCCGTAACGGTATCCATAGCCGCTGAGATTATCGGGATAGTGAGTTTCAGGCCTTTTACCAGCTGTGTTTTTACATCGGTATCACCAGGCAGGACCTCTGAATAAGCCGGCGCAAGCAGCACATCGTCATAACTGAGGGCTTCACGGATTTCCATTATTTATCAACCTCTTTTCTTATTTCTGCGGATATACCTGTATAGCGGTCGGCAAGATTGCGGGCCCTTTGGGATGCAAGGCCGTTGTATGACGCGGGGTTGGAATAAAAAGAATCAGCGCTTATTCCCAAAACCGATTCCAGCCTGTCCGAAAGAGCCTTCCATACTTCGGGGTGATCCTCTTTAAGTACCTGACTGATTTTTCGTTTTGAAGCATCAGCTTCCAGGCTTACCTTCCTGATGATTTCATGAGCATCACCATAACCGGAAAGGGCCAGAAGTATATAAGTCGGCTCTGCAAGAACCCCATCTCCCAGTCCCGAAAGATTCTCCAGCATTTTTTCCTTGCGGACAGCTAATCCTTTGATTACTTTGTTCATTCTGGCGGCAGCAGCGGCAAAACCGGCCAGATAATCAGTAACAAAACGGCCGGAAGCCGAATTGGAAAGATCCCGCTGATGTTCTGATATCTGATCCATGTAAAAACTCATAATACGGGGAGCAAAAGCCTTCCACAGGCTCTTTACATGCTCACTGTTCCAGGGATTCCTCTTCTGGGGCATTGTGGAAGAACCCACCTGACCAGAACCGAAAGATTCAGTCACCTCCCCAATTTCCGACCTCTGCAGATGCCGAAGGTCGTCGGCAAGATTGGCTATAATTCCGAAAGCGGCATTTATTTCCAGCAGCAGCCGCAGAAGGTGCTCCGGTTCCACTATCTGATTGGCATATTCGGCTCTTTTTAAGCCCAGTTCGCTCAGGTAGTCATCTTCGAGTTTCTCTGGATCGATGCTGATCAGGCTGGTGGCATTGTAAGCGCCAACCGCCCCGGCAAGCTTTCCCCGGAGATCTCCCGAACGTTTTTCAATTTCAACCAGGGACTGACCAAGCCGGGAAACATATTCGGCCATTGTAAAACCAAATGTTATGGGAACGGCCAGTTGACCATGAGTACGCCCGACCTGAGGTGTATCCGCTTCGCTGATGGTAATAAGAATCAGGCTGTCAAGAAGATCAAGAAGCAGCGGAATAATCGTTCCCCTCATGGCATCACGTATTCTCATGGCCATAGCGGTATCCAGAATGTCCACCGAAGTGGCTCCCAGGTGAACCCAGGGGACAAGTTCTTCAGGGACATAGCGCTGAATCACATTCACCAGGGCACGGATGTTATGCCTGGTAATTTCTTCCTCCGCGGCGACTTCCTCGTCTGTAATCCTGCTCTCCAGCTCAGTGATTGCGGTGAGATGTTCAGAATTGCTGTTTAAATGACCTTTGATATGGGCCTTAAGAAGTGACATCTCAGCCTTGACGAGATACCGGACAGCCGCTCTCTCACTGAGTGTCTCGGCCAGAGAGTCAAACAACTCCTTATTGGCCGACCAATATCGATGATCCAGGGGCGAAATATTGAGAAAAGGGTCTCTTGGTTCCATGCAGAATCATGCCCGAAAAAGCCCGGAAAATTCAAGTCCCGGCAGTTTAGAATGGACCGCTTGACCAACTAAGCCCAACCCCGTTAAAGTCTTCCTCACCCGCGTCTGTCGTATAATGGTATTACCTTAGCCTTCCAAGCTAAAGACGTCAGTTCGATTCTGATCAGACGCTGAAGTCGAGGGTAGTGGGCGAGCTTGCTCGCACATTACCGAGACGAAGTGTCTGTCCCCAAAGGGATCAGACGCTGAAGTCGAGTGTAGTGAGCGAGCTTGCTCGCACACTACCGAGACGAAGCGGCTGAGCTCCCAAGAGCATCAGACGCTGAGAACGAGGGTCGCGGGTGAGCAAAGCTCACACATGGCCATGGAATCCTTCCTCGGGTTCTGCCCTGCCCTGCCCTTCTCAGGGCTTGAATGCCTCATAATCCGAAAACTTATCAAAGTCCCTGATAACACCATCATGCTCCCATGGAATAGATACAGTTTTATATTTCCCCAGAACTTTCCTCACCGGGACACCTGCCGGTGAAGTTAAGAGAACTTTGGAAACTTCCCTACGCATCAACACTGGATGACCGGGTTTACCGTCAAAATTGGGCCTCAAAACTATAGGGTTTTCCATGCTGTCACTAATTTCCGATAATCGACGATAATCATCACAAACAATAAACGGCATGTCGGATGGAACGATAAAAAAACGCTCCGACTTGATTTTGCGAAGAGCGGGTCGCAGGGTCTCGTCCATT
>JAUUYD010000037.1 GCA_030590585.1 Spirochaeta sp. | reverse complement strand
TAAAAGTGCTTTTCAGTTTCCAAAAAACCACGAGCCCGATTTTCTACTCTTTCTGAGCAAATTTAAAAAATTCTGGTATAAATCACTCGGCGATGTCTCGGGCATTGCATACGATTCTGTAAAATCCTTTGCCGACGAGTCTCTGCATTATATAGAACTGCGCTTCAATCCTCTTCACTTCACAGAATTGACCGGGTTGGATCCGAAAGAAGTTACAAGAACCATTATTGATTCCTCCAATGAGGCTGCGGCTGAAATCAATCTGGAAATACGATATCTGCTGACCTTCAACCGCAGCGTTCAAACGGCTTCAGAAATGCTTCTGACATACAAAGAACTTCATGATATTGATCTTTCGAAAGTTGTCGGGATTGATCTGGCCGGAGATGAAATCAATTATCCGCCGGAACTGTTCACGACTTTTTTCGATGTTGTTAAAAAAGACGGCCGCTTCAGAATCGATATTCATGCCGGAGAAGTTACAGATTCAAAAAACATGTGGGTGTCCATCGATCAGCTTCATACCGACAGGATCGGTCATGGTGTAGCTGCAGTTAACGATGCTGAGCTGCAGAAGGTTCTGAAGGAAAAGAACATCTTTCTTGCCCAATGTATTACAAGTAATTATCAGACAGGTGCCTGGAAGGATGAAAAAACACATCCCATTAAGCCGCTCACCGAGGCAGGTGTTCCGATTACCCTGGCTTCCGACGATCCTACCATTCAGGATTCCCTTCTGGTTGATGATTATGAAAAAGCCGTTTCCAACTTCGGCTGGACCGTTGACGACCTTATAGAGTCAAACCTGGGTTCCGTTGACAGCTGCTTTCTAAGCGTTCAGGAAAAAGAAAATCTGACAAAAAGTTATACCAAAGCCATCGAAGGCTTCCGAATCAGAATGGGGCTTTAACCCCCATACTACTATACGGAAATTTAGACCTTTATAAACACTTTGTCCACACCTTGCTTAGACCTATTCTTCTACCCTGTATGAAGTTAGCAAATTTCACACATCGCGCGATGTTTTAGTAACTCTTTTTGTTAAAAGGATTTACGTCTGAATTACCAGTTTTTGAAAAGATCTGTTCAGTATTCGTTCCTGTTCCTGTTTTTTGATCTAAATTCATCCACAGATTATCCACAAGCAGTGTTTCACGTGAAACACTGATGTTTGTGGTACGGTCTTTTTTGTTACGTAATTCTTTGTGTTTCACGTGAAACATTACAAGCTAATCTGCTCATACCCCGTAGAGGCCCTACATCGCCGTAAAAGCCGCCGGGCTTCGGGAGAACTTTTGATGCAAAGCTGAATCCTTTCCCTCCTCCGGGGGTGGGGATCCCCGGAGGGCATCTTCTTTAGTAAATTTCCATGCCGTCTTCGGTGTTTGGCTCTTCGGGATTTGACTCTTCGGGATTACTTTCAACTTCCTGAACAGCGTTCTCGCCCTGCGGGGTATTGTCGTCCGCCATCTCTTCTTCAATGATCTCTTCCTCAAACGGCTGCCTGGCAATTCCAATTACAGAATCATCTCCGGACATGTTAAGTATTCGTACGCCAAATGCAGCTCTCCCCATTCTGGAAACCTGGTTTACTGCAAATCGAAGCGCTTTCCCTTGAGCGGTTATACCAATGCAGCTGTCATCTTCATTAACTGCAAGTGCCGCAATGAGCATGCCGGTCCGGGCGTTTGATGAGTAAGCTTTCTGTCCACCGGTTCCCCTTCCATGCGGGGTGAAATCGTCAAAGTATGTTCTCTTCCCGTATCCTTTTTCTGACACCAGAAGCATTGTTTCGTTTTCCCGTACCGGGCAGACGCCAATCAGTTCGTCGCTGTCAGCCAACCGAATTCCCCGGACGCCGCGGGAGTCCCGGCCCATCCGGCGGACTTTGGTCTCAGGGAACCGAAGGCCCTTCCCGTTTCTGGTAGATAGGAAAACATCCTCGTCGCCATTAACCAGTGTTGCTGTAACCAGACGATCTCCCTCATCAAGGTTGATAGCGATAATCCCGCGGGTTCTGGCATTGCGGAATGCGTATGTTGCCACTCTTTTTACAACGCCCTGCTTCGTAGCCATGAACAGTGATGTCGTTTCATCAAATTCAACCAGAGGTACCATGGCGGTAATATCTTCCTCTTTTTCAAACTCGAAAATCATCCGCAGATGTTTTCCCCGGCTTATACGGGATCCTTCGGGAATCTCAAAAACCTTGATCCAGTAAGCCTTGCCGGCGGAAGTGACAAAAAGAATGTAACTGTGGGTTGATGCCAGAAAAACATGCTCTATGAAGTCGTCCTCTTTAAGGTCGCTTGTTTTTGCACCGTTCCCTCCCCTGCTTTGCTCCCTGTATTCACTTGCCGCGATTCTTTTAATAAAACCGCGGTTGGATATCACTACAATCATCTCTTCTTCGACAATGAGATCTTCAATGTTGACCTGTATGACTTCTTCAGGGTTGATTTCTGTTGCCCTGTCGGTTCCGTACTTTTCCGATATCTCCAGGGTTTCTTCCTTGACGACATCAAGTATTTTAAACTCATTGGCCAGCAGATCTTCAAGATAGGCTATGGTAACCTTGATCTCTTCCAATTCATCCAGAATTTTCTGTGTTTCCAGACTTGTCAGCTTTTGAAGCCTGAGATCGAGAATCGCCTGAGCCTGTTTCTCGGAAAAATCGAAACGGGCCATCAGATTGGCCCTGGCCATAACGACGGTTTGAGATTTCTTGATAATTTCTACAATTTCATCGATGTTTTCAAGAGCCGTTTTTAACCCTATAAGTATGTGTTCCCGGCTCTTTGCCTTGGCCAGTTCAAAGTCACTTCGTCGGCGTATAACTACCTGCCGGTGTTTTACAAACTCACTTAGAAGATCTTTGAGGTTAAGCAGTTTTGGCCTGCCGTCGACAAGTGCCAGGTTATTGATGCTGAAATTCACCTGGAGCGAGGTGTGTGTAAACAGATGATTCAAAACCACCTTGGGACTGGCGCCGCGCTTAAGCTCAATCACCATTCTCATTCCATCACGGTCGGATTCATCCCGAAGGTCAGATATTCCATCTATTTTTTTTTCTCTCACCAGCTCCGCGATTCGAATAATCAGGTTGGCCTTGTTAACCTGATAAGGAAGCTCGGTAACAATAATTGACTCTTTATCGGCACTGCGCTCTTCCAGGTGATACCGGGCTCTGATTGCAACCTTCCCTTTACCCGTGTGGGCCGCAAGTTTGTAACCTGTGCGGCCAAAGACAATACCTGCTGTTGGAAAATCCGGTCCGGTGACGTGCTCCAGCAGACCTTCAATCGCAATTTCGGGATTGTCTATTAACGCGGCAACGGCAGCAGAAACTTCTCTAAGGTTGTGCGGGGCCATATTCGTGGCCATTCCAACGGCAATGCCGCTGGCCCCGTTTACCAAGAGATTGGGGATTGCCGCAGGAAGTACCGTTGGCTCTGTCATGGAATCGTCGTAGTTTGGACCGAAATCAACCGTTTCTTTCTTGATATCCCGAAGCATGTCTTCAGCCATAGCGGCAAGACGGGCTTCGGTGTATCTCATTGCTGCCGGCGGGTCGCCGTCAACAGAACCGAAGTTTCCCTGGCCCTGTACCAGAGGGACACGAAGAGAAAAATCCTGAGCCAATCGAACCAGAGCGTCATAAATCGACTGGTCACCATGGGGATGATATTTACCAAGAACGTCACCGACTATACGCCCGCATTTCTTGTAGGGACGATCGTGTCGGAGACCCATTTCACTCATCGAGTAGAGAATCCGCCTGTGTACCGGCTTCAGACCATCCCGGACATCCGGCAGCGCCCGGCTGACAATAACGGACATCGCGTAATTCAGATAGGATTCTTTTACTTCATCCTCAATGGCTATAGGAATAACCTGACCCTGCTGTTCACCCACAAGATGCTCCTAAAATTTGCATATAACATGCGCTGTAACTACGTGTTTTTTTCATAATTGTCTCTTCACCTCTTAAACGTCGAGATTGACGACTGAGAGGGCATTATCTTCGATAAACTTTCTTCGGGGTGGAACTTCTTCACCCATCAAAGTTGTAAACATCTCATCGGCAGCGACAAAATCATCAAGTTTTACCTGTTTGATATTCCGGGTTTCAGGATTCATAGTGGTTTCCCAAAGCTGATCCGGATTCATTTCACCCAAACCTTTGTAACGCTGAATATTAACCTTCTCGTTCTCACCCCATTCGGCCAGGATGGTCTCCCGCTCCTTTTCATCATAGGCATAGGCTATTTTTTTGCCGATTGAGAGTTTGAACAGCGGCGGCATAGCCAGATAAACATGGCCGAAATCCAATAAGGGCTGCATGTATCGGAAAAAGAAGGTTAACAGGAGTGTTCGTATGTGAGACCCGTCAACATCGGCATCAGCCATTATTATAACTTTATGATAACGCAGTTTCTCCACATCAAAATCGTTGCCGATTGAAGCTCCCAAAGCCTGAATGATGGGCTGCATTTTTTCATTGGCCAGAACCTTTTCCAGCCTGGTTTTCTCTACGTTGAGCATTTTTCCCCAGAGAGGAAGAATGGCCTGAAACTTCCGGTCCCGACCCATTTTCGCGCTTCCGCCGGCTGAATCACCCTCAACAATATACACTTCGCAATTTGCCGGATTCCTGTCGGCGCAGTCTGCCAGTTTCCCCGGTAGTCCGCCGCCCTCAAGAAATCCCTTGCGCCGGGTAAGATCCCTGGCACGCCTGGCAGCCGCACGGGCTCTGGAAGCTGTTACGGCTTTTTCAAGAATATTATCCACAACACGGGGATTCTCCTCAAACCAGGATGAAAGGCTTTCCCCTACAAGTTTGTCGACAATGCCCCTTACTTCTGAATTCCCCAGCTTGCTCTTTGTCTGACCCTCAAATTGAGGTTCGGGTACTTTTACTGAAATGACACAGGTAAGTCCTTCCCTGACATCATCCCCCGAAAGGGATTCGTCCATTTTTTTCCCATGTTTGGACTTTTTCATCAAATCGTTGATGGTTCTGGTCAGGGCGGCTCTGAAACCGGTCAGATGGGTTCCGCCTTCCCTGGTATTTATGTTGTTGACAAAACTGAACAGTGTCTCGTTGTAGCCGTCGTTGTACTGAAGAGCGACTTCAGCTGTTACACCTTCGCGTACAGCCTCAAACCAGATCGGCTCCTCATGCAGGGCAGTCTTACTTTTATTCAAATACTGAACAAATGATTTCAAACCCCCGTCAAACTTGAAGATTCGATTTTTTTCCTGTCCCGGGCGCTCATCAGTAAGGGATATTTCAATACCTTTATTTAAAAAGGCCAGTTCCCGAAGTCTTTTTGAAAGAACATCATAACTGAAATCAATTTCATCAAAAATGGATGCGTCAGGAAAAAACCTTGTCTGGGTACCTACCTTTTCTGTTTCCCCGTTTATTACTATGGGATTAACAGGAATTCCCCTTTCGTAACGCTGGAAATGGGTATGTCCCTCTCTGGAAATTTCAACCTCACACCAATCCGAGAGTGCGTTGACAACTGCTGCACCGACACCGTGCAGACCGCCTGATACCTTGTATGAACCCTTATCGAACTTCCCGCCGGCATGCAGCCGGGTCATTACGACTTCCAGCGCACTGATTTTCTCTACCGGGTGCTCTGCAACAGGTATTCCCCGCCCGTCATCAATAACCTTGAGCGATCCTTCCTGCTCTATGGTAACTTCAATTTTTTGGCAGTATCCGGCTAATGCCTCATCTATCGAATTATCAACAATTTCATAAACCAGATGATGTAATCCATCAGGTCCGGTAGTTCCTATGTACATACCGGGACGCTTTCGTACCGGCTCAAGACCCTCCAGCACTTGAATGTGCTGGGCATCGTAATTGTGCATGATATTTCCTTATGTGTCCTGAAAAAAGAAGACAATATAATTTACCATTTTTCAGCTGAAAAGTCCAGTTGGAAGGCATTCCCGGGATGATTAACCCTTGTGATGAAAGGCATGTGGATATTATGATAAAAACATCTGATATATAATTCTATCCGGATTCGGATTTTCTCTTGAATAATGATAATAATTATATATGTAATATGTCTTTAAGTTTTGAGGATTCGTATGAGCAGCAGTGACTACAACTTATTCTGGACAGAAACAGTCCGGCAGCTGATAGCTGAAGGCGATCTCTCTGAACAGGAACATGACATGTGGTTCCGCAACATGGAGTTTATCAGAGGAGACGGTGATACTCTCACCCTTGGTATTCCCTCTAATTTCTACAGAGATCAGGTAAAACAAAGATACCTGAAGATACTGATTTCCAAACTTCACGATCTCACAGGTTCTTCAATGACAATAAATTTTGAGATAAGGAAGAATAAACAGCAATCTCAGGTACAAACTGTTGAAAAAAAAGCTGCAGCAAATATTTCCGAGAGTCGTTCGTCTTCTGTTCCCGAAGAACGAAGACCTCATCGACAGCTGCGCGGAGATTATGATTTCGATGGTTTTGTTATCGGAAACAACAACTCTTTTGCCGCCAGTGCCGCCCAGGCCATTGGTACCAATCCCGGAGGAGCATACAATCCATTCCTGATTTACGGTGGTGTCGGTTTGGGGAAAACCCATTTAATGCAGTCAATCGGAAACTCAATTCACTACTCCATGATGGAAAAAAAAGTAGTTTATATCACCGCAGAAACTTTCATTAATGAATTTATTCATTCCATTAAAAGTGAAACCCAGAGTCAATTTAAAAACAAATACAGAAAAGTGGACGTTTTACTCATCGATGACATTCACGATCTTCAGAATAAAAAAGAAACTCAGGAAGAACTGTTTCATACCTTTAACGCCCTTTATGACGCCAAAAAACAACTGGTTTTCACCTGTGATCGTCCCCCTTCTGAATTACGTAATTTTACCGACCGTCTTAAAAGCCGTTTTGAAAGGGGTTTGAATGTTGATCTTCAGCCGCCTAATTTTGAAACACGTTATGCCATTCTCCGTAAAAAACTGGAAACCATATCCATAACCATCCCCGATGAGGTTCTGGAACTGATAGCCAGGAACATCACGACTAATATCCGGGATCTGGAATCATCTCTGACCAAAATGGTTGCTTATGCCGATCTTGTTGGAAAAAAAATTACTGTAGAGGTGGCACAGCAGCAGCTGAAAGGCACTTTTTCAAGTACTCTCACCGCAAATATCACCATAGACAGGGTTCAACGTGTAGTTTCGGAATATTTCAATGTCACCCCTGCCGATCTCAAGGGTAAAAAAAGAACTAAACAAGTTACGTTCCCCCGTCAGGTTGCCATGTTTATCATCAGAGAAATCACCGATTACTCAACTACAGAAATTGGGCTTGAATTCGGAGGGCGGGACCATACAACCGTTATGCATTCATGTACAAGAATTGAAGATCGGATGAAAGGGGATCCTACCCTGGAGCCGACTGTTGGAGAACTCATACGTTCTGTGAAAGAAAACGGTTAGGAAAAATTGGGGAAAAAACTTCATTATCTGTGAATTCTTTGTGGAAGAAAAATCAACTTTCTGAATATGTGCATAAACCCCCTTTAAAAAAACAGTTCTTCCCCAGATCATCCCCAGGCTTAAATATTGCAGGAGTATACAAATAACTCTATTTTCCCCATATCCACAGACCCTACTACTACTACTACTGTATTAAATTTATATATTAAGTAATAAGAGGGTCTGTGGGAAAAGACTCCTATAGCTGTAATTCTTACTTGTGCCCATGAGTGAATTCCCATTATTATCGACGTGGAGGAACACTATGCGGTTCAGCTGTGACAAGAATGTTATACTTAAAGAAATTTCTGTTGCTCAGGAGATTATCGCCTCCCGCAATGCCCTTTCAATTCTTTCCAATGTGCTACTTGAGGCCGAGGGAGATGCTCTAACCATCAAGGCGACAGATCTCAAGGTTAGTTTTGAAACCAGAATTCCTGTTGTTGTTGAAACACCGGGAAACACAACAGTGTTCTGCGACAAGCTTCTGGGAATTCTCAGAACTCTTCCTGATGGTGAAGTTCGTTTTATTCAGGATGATGGGGATCGTTTAGCCATAACCGATGGAAAGAATATCAATTTCCATCTTCACAGTATTTCTGCAGACAAGTTTCCCGAAATACCCGATACGGATGAAGCTTCCTTTTTCTCTCTTCCCCAAAAAGATTTCATCGGCATGGTAGAACAGACAATTTTTGCCATAAGTGATGATGAAACACGTTATTTCATGAATGGCGTGTTCATGGAAAAGAGTGAAGACCGGTTGATCATGGTTGCAACTGATGGAAGACGTTTAAGCTATATTTCAAATGCCCCTGAAGGCGAAGTTCCTGAATTTGAGGGAATAATAATTCCTCCTAAAGTTCTTAATCTTGTCAGGAAACTGGCATCCGGTGAAGGTGAACTCAAAATTGCCGTTGCCGATAAGATTCTTTTCATCAGATTCGACAACCAGAAAGTCACCAGTACGTTGATAGACGGCCAATTTCCAAATTATTCCAGGGTTATTCCGGATAACCAGGAGTTTGAGGTGAAAGTGAATAGGTCAGAGCTGATTGACGCTTTGCGGCGTGTTTCACTTCTTGCCGATCATAAATCCAAAAGGGTTTTCCTTTCGGTAAGCGGTGAAAACCTTAATCTGAAATCAGACGAAAGTGAAATTGGTGAAGCAGAAGAAAGTATCCATTGTAATTATGAAGGCCCGGAATCGAAATTTGCTCTGAACCATGTTTATCTTTCCGATCCTCTCAAGGTTATTGAGGAGGACGAAGTAATTTTGAAATTTACCGAAACAAACAAAGCCATAACCATGGTTTCTGTTCCGGAAGCCAGTTATTTTCACATCGTGATGCCGATGCAGATGGAATAGGTTTTGGGTTTCCAATCGGTTCGCTTTTACGGATTTCGGAATCTGGAAGACGGAGAAGTTAACCTGGATGCCCATGATGTCTATCTGATTGGTGAAAATGGTCAGGGAAAAACAAATTTTCTCGAAGCTCTCTACCTGTTGAGTTACGGTTCATCTTTTCGAACCCGACAGGACCGTGACCTGGTTACCTGGAAAACCCGGGAAATGGCCGTTCATGGACGATTTAAAACATTGGAAGAGCCGGAAGGGCGCCTGTCAGTTATCTGGAAAGACGGGGTAAAGTCCATTCGTCTTCACGGGAAAACTGTTAACGATAGAAAAGAACTCTTAAGACGTATTCCCGTCATTGTGTTTGCCCATGAAGATTTTCTTTTTGCCGGAGGCCCGCCTGAAAGGCGGCGATGGTTCATGGACCAGACATTGAGTCTTCATGACCCTTTGTATATTGATCAGATCAGGCGGTATAAAAAACTCCTGAAAGAAAGAAACCACCTGCTTAAAACCCGGAAAACAGCGTTACTTGATCATTATGGTGAACAATTGGCCTTTGCGGGATTGGCTGTAACAGAGCGGCGGGAATCGTTAACAAGGGAGTTCGGCAGAATATTCACCCCTTTATTCAAAGATGTTTCCGGTCTTGAGGAAGATATTTCTCTTATTTACAGACCGTCCTGGGGGGAAGCACGATCAACAGCCCAGGTGATGGATAAACTCAAAGAAAAAAAGGAAATAGACCTAGCTCTGGGAACAACCGGCAGTGGTCCGCATCGTGACCGGTTTCGGTTCATCACCGACAGCCGGGATTTTGCAAAAAGCGCCTCGACGGGGCAGCAAAGACTTCTATCACTTGTACTGCGTGTGGCCCAGGCCCAGTTTTATTCGGTAACAACGGGCCGAAAACCTCTTTTACTCCTGGATGATGTTCTGCTTGAACTGGATCCCGGACGCCGCAGATTGTTTAGAGACCGCCTTCCCGAGGCGGAACAGATTTTTTACACATTTCTTCCCGGAGAAGAAACAGGTAGAATAGGTGAGGATTCTCTAACCTACGAGTTGCGGGACGGAGCGTTACATGAACGATGAAAATGAGTTCAGCCGAGCCGGTGATGTCCTGAAAAGCCTTTTTGACCGGCTGTTGCCGGAAAATGCCGAAGAGTACAGGCATTTTTTTTCAGGTTGGGAGAAAATTGCCGGAGAAAAAACGGCCATGCATGTAATTCCCAGGGACATAATCAACAATGTGCTGATTTTGGAAACAGATCATCCTATCTGGTCTCAGCAGATTCGAATGCGTCAGGAAGGTCTCTTAAAAGCAATCCGGGGTAAATACCCGGATCTTGAAATTAAGCGTATCAGGGTTGTTGTGGAGAAAAAACGAAAGTCGGAAATTAAAATGGAAAAGATGAAAATACCTGCTGACGTAACTAAAGAGTTTCCGGTAAAAGAACCTGAGCAAATATGTTCAGAGGAAC
>JAUUYD010000260.1 GCA_030590585.1 Spirochaeta sp. | reverse complement strand
TCCCGATCTTTTCACATTCCATGATGATTTCCCTGTTCACAGAGGCTGCAAAGGCCTTTTGCTTCATTCTCTTCACAATGGATTTCGGTTTTACCGCTGCGATCTTCCTGTCAGGATAGACAAGTGCGGTAGCATAGATGAGCCCTGTGATGGTCTCCCCCGCAGCCAGGGCATGCTGGAACTCAGTTTCCCTGGGCTTGCCGGTAGCCATCTCATTATGCATGCTGATGGCATCAAGTATATCTTCATCCAGGTCATAATCTGCTAAAAGTTCCCTGGCTTTCAGGGAATGTATTTTGGGATCTGCATCTGTGACCTCCACATCAATATCATGCAGCAAACCAGCCAGTGCCCATTTTTCCTCCTCCCTGCCCAACTTTTTTGCCAGTGCTCTCAGGACAGCTTCAGAGGAGAGGCAGTGATAGATCATTTTCTCATTTTTAATATGCTGCCGGAGCAGATCCAGGGCTTCATCACGTGTGATCATCGTTTCTTGTTGTTATTTTAGTACCAAAATATTGAAAATTACTGGATGAAGAAAATAATTGACGAAAAGATCTCGATCGAGGAACTGGTCGAGGTCCTGCCGGCTTCAGTCACCTACCTGTCAAAAAAGGGCATTAGATGCATTGCCTGTGGCGAACCCATCTGGGGCACGCTCGAAGAAGCCGCCCGGGAAAAAGGATTCGGGGACCAGGAGATCCAGGAGTTTGTCAGGGAATTGAATGAACTCCTGGTATCCAATCATGGATGATTCCAGGTGGTACCACGTCTTCAAATCGTAAGTCCCTGTAAATTAACGTTCTGCTGGGGCTTTTGCGTTGGGATTGACGGTTTCTTTGATGATTTTATGAATCAACCTGTAGGCGGTTGGTAATTAAATGATTGCGTAATGAAAGATATGAGAGTGATGATTTTGCACTAATTTTCGTCGTTCATATGTTTTTTTTTAATAGGTTTAATTTGGCGGGATGTCAAATCCTATTTATTAAACTCTAACTGCCTTGCAAAAAATTACATTATCGCCATTCCACAAATCTCAAAATCTCCAAAACAAGTGGCTATTTCAAATCCGGTCGATCATTTTGTTATGTTTAATTCTTAATTGCAATACAATTAGCACACCAGGCACTATCACCAGCTTCATATATTTTCAAACTCTCTGAATATACTTCGAAATCATCGTCGCCTAATATTGCCTTAACCTTATTTTCTATTCTTAACGTTGTTCAAACACTACATTTAAGATAAACCAGATATAATAGATATTATAAATATTTAAGATAATTATCCGAAAAGTAGTCACAAACAGCATTATCATGATATATGCATGTACTGCAATATATCCTCCGCTACGGCTACGCCTCCACTCCGGTTATCAGGCACCCGCATCCAGCACCAAACCGTCTCTTAATTCGTGAGGGGAGAGTGTCCACATTGTTCTGACGGGATACACTATTCATATCTTGCCGAAATGAATATAGGATGCGCGTTCTTTTTCAATTATCACCCTCTCTTCGCATACAATATTATTTCAGAATTTCCCATGAATGATTCATATGGATTCTTTTTCCCGGCTGAACTATTTTTTCCCCACTGTGAATCTCCAGTCTCACCATGTTTCTGCCGAGCATATTAACCCATTTACACGTTTCAACAATATCGTCATCAAAGCGATTCTCGATAGTCCATCTCTCCGAATCACTTTTCATGCGCCAGGTGCCTGCAGGTTTTTTATCTCCGTCATACCGCATTTCATGATAATTATATGGCCCGAGAACAGTGTCATCCGCCGAGGACTCAGCCGTTATAAAAGCGCCATCCGCCGATTGAGTCAGCACTGTTGTTTTTTCGGGATCGGTTTCTAGCTCCATTCTACAGATAAGGCGGTAGGTCTTTGCTTCTCTCGAATCGTTAATGATCGATGAGGAAAAGTTGATCTTCCGCCCTTTTTCAGGCAGGGATATTTTCCTTTTGAAAATAAGGTCTCTTACTACACTCGCTTGCGCGAGTTCTTCTGTAGCATTTCGCGCTGTGAGAGTTATTTCCCGGCCTTTTAACTCAGCATCATAACTATTGGCAAATCCGGAGCAGCCCCATCCGAGAGCTGTCATTTCCTCGTATCCACCGGTTGCTGGATAGGCATGGTAGGAGTTGTCCGACTCATGAAGGATATTCTTTCCAGTTCTCCTGTCGATAATCTTGATTATTCGCCCGCCAAGATCAGGGACGATATCGAGGCTGATATCATCGTTTTGAATTGTCACCACCCGGTGGGATTCCAGCCGCTGACGGAACATCGTATAAAAACTGGCGTCAAAAGCCTCCTCGCGGAGCAAAGTCACATTGAACCGCTTCGTATAATCGATAAAGTTATCGTAATCTTCGAGAGACACGGTATTACCGGTGGGACGGTATTCTCCGTCGATCACTTTGAGCTGTCCGGTGTTGAGTATCAGCTTGAGGTATTCGACGCCAAGCCGGTTTTTCTGTACATAATACAACGCCGTGGAATCGTTAGCGGCAAGTCTTTCGCCCGCATCGCTCAAGCTGTCGAGGCTCGCGACGACGTGATCGGGCCACAAGACTCTTGATGGAGGATCGTTGATGTAGAGGTGATGTTCAGGAAAAGCCGTTCGTGTATGTATAAGATCGAAGGCGGCTTTCATCGGCTCGAATGCCGGGCCGTAAACCGCGTACATCCACTCGTCTATGAGCTTATCCGTGTCGACATATGGATCCCACAACTGCCGTGACATGATCCAGGCCTTAAGTTCGGGATATGAGCCGCCGTCGGTGCGTGTCCCCTGGAAGAATATACCTTTCACTCCGGTTTCCCAGTAACTTTTTGTAACCTTTGTGAAGGAGTTGAAATCGGGAAACGGCGCAAGATAATGAGGGAAATCAGTCACATAGTGCCAGATGAAGATATTATTCGTCAGACGTCCCCAACCCTCGATATATTCCTTGAATTTCACCGCCTCGGGGGCGGTACATTCGGTATATGGATGAGCGCAGCAGATCATAATCGGCGCCAGTTGAATAATGACATTGTGCCGGGGCTTGATGGATTTCGGGGGTTTTTCGCTGAAAGTATACGCGAATGCGCTGATGAATTTATCAGGATGCGTTTTCTCGACTATTTCCGCGACTTTATTGGTGTAATGTACAATCAGCCCCGACGGCGCGCCCTGTTCCTCGGTGATACGTAAGCACTCAGGGCATTCGCACAAGTTTTCCGTGTCGTTCTGGCCGAGCGAAAAGATTTTCCAGTCGCTATCCTCATTCATCCAGGCGTTCATGTTTTCCGCCGTAATCCTGATTACGTCTTCATTCGTAAAACACCGCTGGACATATCCTGTAACCCGCTTTCCGCCAATCAAAGGAAAA
The DNA here is from genome assembly GCA_030590585.1 of Spirochaeta sp. The sequence continues at coordinate 1,258 of JAUUYD010000260.1, read as the reverse complement.
TACTCGGGATGCTCGTCATAAAGAGACAATGGAACGAGTCTGTCGATTGTATGTCCGCCGTGAATACCCATTCTTCCGCCGAGCTCATCGTCCTGCGGAAGCCTTTTGTAATGGACTCGGTTGCGGGCTTTCCAGATATGATCAAATGCCTCGCTTATGGATGGATCACGGTAAATATATGCCGGAATTGACTTCTCGTCGATCGCAGGAGTTTCGAGCTTACCGCCCTCGGGATATTTTGTCAGTGTTGGAGTATACCAGCGGAAACCGAGTTTTTCGAGGAAGGTATAAACCCCATACATCGTGCCGCGAAGCTTTCCCCCGGCGATAACTATATCTGGCTGATTTTCATTTTCAATAACTGTACGGATGATAAAGCCCTCATCGCCGAGTTCTCTTAAGTCAACCGGCTCACCATCAGCGATGAGTTTATCGGCCATCTCTCCCAGGCCCAGGAATATCCTGTACGGTTCATCGGCTCGTGAATCGTGCCCGGCGACAATGGGAAGCTCGGCGCCGGTTGCCAGTTTAATATGGTAACAAAGGTCCTCAGCAGCATGTTTTTCCGTCGGTGAGGCCTGATCGGAAAGTACAATGCAATAAGGACTTTCACCGTTGTCAGCGATTTTGTACATGACGGATTTTCCGCATCCGCTGTAAAAGAACAAAGAAAAAGACATTATCACGCAACAAACCAATAACGCATACGGACTCTTTTCTAAATGATTCGGCATTTTCACCTTCCAGTGTGATCTAAAGAATATGATTCCATAAGGATTATATCGAATTTCATTCAAAGAACGAATTCCCAACGATCTGGATTTATCTCGGCACGATGAATTTTTTGTTAGCACAACGGACTCCATTAATGCATCAAACTGATATTTGAACGATCTGCTGACAATTTGTGTATAATTTTCAAAACAAATTATCTATAGTTCCAAAATCCCTTTGGATTTTTACTTATACCGCTCTTAAATATAATATTTTATCCATTGTTTTGTTTTCTCTTATCATATTTTTGATTTTCCGGGGTATCTTATTTTCATCGTTTCCAGCATCCTTAGTGCGTGCAATTACCTGTTCATGGTCAATTTCTGCAAATTTTTCTTCCAGGGACATTTTCTCATTCAGTATAACTTTCATATAATCAGGATTATTAAGGTTTTTGACCAGTAGTGTATCAGCAAACATGGATTGCAGTTTTTTACACATTGAGTTATTTCCTGTTGTTCTTCGGTGGGCTCTTCTAATCCCT
>JAUUYD010000350.1 GCA_030590585.1 Spirochaeta sp. | reverse complement strand
TGTTGCAGAGGATATTGACAGCAGAAGAGCTTTGATACTCGATCTCCGGGGCGATCTATTGACAACCAGGGGTGTTTATTATCTGATACGGCTCTATGCCGCAATGACAGGAATGGCAAAAAAAGTAACACCGCATACTTTCAGGCACAGCTTTGCCACTCACGTAATGGATGAAGGTGCTGATATCAGGACCGTACAGGAGCTGCTCGGGCATGCCAGCCTGTCTACAACTCAAATTTACACACATACGGGGATAGAACGTATCAAGCAGGTTTACCGCTTGTCTCATCCCCATGCCAGACGTACGTTAAACGCCGGAGGACATGATGCTTGAGATCAGAGGAACAACAATAGTTGCCGTCCGTAAAAATGGACAGGTTGCCATGGCTGGAGACGGCCAGGTAACCCTTGGTGAATCGGTAATTATGAAGGGACAGGCCCGAAAGGTCCGGCGTTTGTACAATGACATGGTGCTCGTGGGTTTCGCCGGTTCCACTGCAGACGCGTTCACCCTGGAAGAACGATTTGAAGGAAAACTCAAGGAATTTGCCGGTGATGTCACCAGGGCGGCGGTTGAACTGGCCAAGGACTGGCGGACAGACAGAATCCTGCGCCGCCTTGAAGCCATGCTTCTGGTGGCTGATATCAGCAGGACTCTGCTCCTCAGCGGGAATGGGGATGTCATTGAGCCGGATGAGGGAGCCGTTGCTATAGGAAGCGGCGGCAATTATGCCTATGCGGCGGCCATGGCATATCTTGATGGTTCGGAATTTGATGCAAAAACCATTGCGAAGCGGTCGATTCGAATTGCGTCGGAGATCTGTGTATTTACAAATAACAATATCACCCTGGAGGTATTGGGAAATGAGTAAACTTGACGGACTTACCCCCCAGGAAATCGTTGATGCTCTGGATCAATACATCATCGGCCAGAATGCGGCCAAAAAATCAGTGGCAATTGCACTGCGAAATCGACAGCGGCGTGCAAAGCTCCCTGATGATATTCGGGATGAAGTTGCACCCAAGAATATTCTGATGATAGGCCCGACTGGTGTAGGCAAGACCGAAATCGCTAGAAGATTGGCTAAACTGTCGGGAGCGCCTTTTATTAAGGTTGAAGCTACTAAATTCACTGAAGTCGGTTATGTCGGCCGGGACGTTGAGTCGATGGTAAGAGATCTCATGGCTAAAGCCGTTGTGATGGTGAAGGATGAAATGAAAGCCGGTGTGGAAAAAGCGGCAAGGGAAGCCGCGGAGGAAGCACTTCTGGATGTCCTGGTTCCAGGTTCTTCGTCTCCTCCAGCCGAAGGTGCTGATGCGAAAACCCCTGTTGAGCCGGATAGAGGCGGGCATGCACGTGAAGTCTTAAGGCGTAAACTCCAGGAAGGCGAACTGGATGATCGCATGGTGGAAATTACCACCGGCGGGGGCCGAAAACCTCATGTTGAAGTTATTTCCGGAGCCGGAGTTGAACAGATGGGTTTTGATTTCGGAAATCTTGGTTCAATATTTCAGGGGCCCAAAAAACCGCGTAAAGTGAAAGTCTCCCGTGCAAGAGAGCTGATGGAAGCAGAACAGCAGGAAAAACTCATCGATGCTGAAAGTGCGATTGAAACAGCCAGGGATCGGGTACAGAACGCGGGAATCATTTTCATTGATGAATTTGATAAAATTGCTGTGAAAGAAGGGCGTTCCGGAGGGCCTGATATATCCCGGGAAGGTGTACAGCGGGATATCCTGCCCATCGTGGAAGGTTCTTCGGTGAATACAAAATATGGAATTGTGGATACGGGGCATATACTGTTTATTGCAGCCGGGGCCTTTACCCTGTCAAAACCTTCAGATCTCATACCAGAACTTCAGGGACGATTTCCATTGAGAGTAGAGCTGGAATCCCTTACTGCAGAAGATTTCAGGGAGATTCTGACATCACCCCGGAATGCTCTTACCCGGCAGTATATTGAACTTCTCGCCACAGAAGAAGTAACGCTCATCTTTGAAGATGACGCGGTTAAGCGATTGTCTGATATTGCGGCAGAGGTGAATACCAGTACCGAAAATATCGGCGCACGCCGGCTTCATACAGTGTTGGAACTGCTGTTGGAAGAAGTTTCATTTGATGCACCTAATCTGGGAGGGCAGACGATCAGGGTGACCACTGATTATGTAAATGAGCGATTGAACAAGATAATTGAAGATCGGGATTTATCCCGGTACATATTATGAGATATTGGTGCTCAGTGAGAGGTTTAATTGTGCCGAAAATTGAGATGAGGGGTTGTCGTTTGAACTTGGGGAGAGTAATAACGATGAAAATATACCCCGGGAGGGAAATATGTTAGAAAACACAACATTTGCCAGATCCGTAGATCTTCTCCAGAGGAACATGGCGGTTGCGACTCTTCGGCGTCAGGTTATCTCCAACAATATCGCCAATGTGGAAACACCGAATTTCAAACGATCGGATGTGAGTTTTGAAGCCGAGCTCGGACGGGCGCTGGCCTCTGAAAAACTTGATAAGTCAATCGGCGTTCTTACACATAAGAATCACATTCCTTTTAACAAAACTGTAGATTACCGAACCGTCGGGCCCAGAATCGCTCTGGATTATCTGACAACAACCAAGAACAACGGTAACAATGTCGATATAGAGCACGAAATGATGCAGGCGACAGAAAATCAAATGATGTACGAGCTGATGACCAAGGCCGTTAATCATGAATTTCGTCAGATCAACATCGTGCTCAGGTAAGGGGAGGTTCTAGGTATGGGTTTATTTACAACAATAAATACAGCGGCTTCCGGGTTGACAGCTGAAAGACTTCGCCTGGATGTTATTTCCGATAATATCGCCAATGCAAATACGACTCGAACCGCCGAAGGCGGTCCTTACCGTCGAAGCCGGGTAATATTTCGGCCGAGAGTTGATCAGCCGTACTGGAGAAGTCCTTTTCTTCCTGAGTCTCTGCAGAACAAAATCGGTTCCGGTGTACGTGTGGTTTCCATCGAGAAAGATATGGACAGTGAATTGGTTCTCAAATGGGATCCAACTCATCCTGATGCAATAAAAACCGGGCCTAAAACCGGATATGTAGAGCTTCCGAATGTAAATGTGGTAACGGAAATGGTGGATATGATATCCGCTTCCCGGGCTTATGAGGCCAATGTGGCCATTATGGACGGTTCAAAAAGCATGTTCCGGAAAGCTCTGGAAATTGGGGGTTGATAATGGGTTTAATTGATGCAGACAGTGCCGTTGGCAATATTGTTCAGATGAAGATAACAAATGCTGCTCATCTTGACAGTAAGGGACAAAAGGGGCTGCCGGTCGGGGAGGATCGGAACGGCTTTGGAAATCTTGTTGCTGATGCCATAGGGCGTGTATCAGACCAGCAGCTGAATGCCGATAAACTGTTCCAGCGTATGATTACAAATCCGGATGAGGTTGAACCTCATGACATAACAATTGCAATGGCTCAGGCTGAAATGAGCCTGAACCTGACAAAAGCCATAGTGGATCGCGCCGTGAAAGCCTATAACGACATAACGGCGATGAGATAGAAAATAATAGTCTTCCGGAAACGATGGATTCGTTTTGAATTCAGGTTTTCGGGAGGAGAGCGGCTGGGGAGCCGCTCATAAACCTGGGGGGGTACAACAATGCCGGAATGGCTCACCAATTTCTTCACAAGGATTAAAAGCCTTTGGAGCCAATGGTCAATTTTACGAAAGATAATTCTTATCGGTATCGTAGCAGTGGTTATCGGGGCATTTGTTCTGCTGGCGACTGTTTCTTCAAAGCCGACTCAAGTCACGGTTTTTAACGCAGTTATAAGCGACG
>JAUUYD010000419.1 GCA_030590585.1 Spirochaeta sp. | reverse complement strand
GCTGTCCCTGCGGTTCTCAAGGGTTCTCCTGCCTGGATAACGGATGTCGGTGTCTTTTTCAGTGAGACTTGAGATTACCCTGTCGGCAAGGCCGGGATAATCCGGGGCGGAAAAGGCGATGAAAACCTGTGATACCCCTTTTTCCTTATCAAGGTCGGGGGGGATATCGTTTGTCGCATTACCACCGGAGAGCATGGCTGACATGAGATCGAGCATGATGGCCAGACCGGATCCCTTCCAGAAACCGAAAGGCAGGGGGCGAACGGCTTCCATGATAAGTTTTGCATCATCTGTAAGATTTCCGTCTTTGTCGTAGCCGCCGGGAACAGGCAGTTTATTTCCTTCCCTGCTGTACCGGGAGAGGGCGCCGTATGAGAACTGTGACATCGCCATATCCAGAACGATATGGCCATTATCCCGGGGGACGGCGATTATCAGGGGGTTGTTGCCTATCAACGGCCGATCTGAACCCCATGGCGGCAGATTCGGCATGGTGTTGGTCCAGCAGATACCGATTTTGCCGGCATCTGCCGCCTGCCATCCGAAATTGCCTCCCCGTATCCAGTGATTGGTATTGGCCAGGGCTACGCATCCGACACCGTGAAGCTCTGAAAGCTCAATGGCCCGTTCCATTGAGCTGCGGGCGTTGAGATTTCCCGGGCCGTAAAGGCCATCCCAACGTTCCAGAGCGCCTCCGCTCCAGATCAGTTCAGGCTCTGCTGCCGGATTAACGAGTCTCATTTCTATGGCCCTTAAAAAGGTTTCGAACCGATCCATGCCGTGAGAAAGAACGCCGTCTCTGTTTGCATCGGCGAATAACCGGGCAGAAATAGCGGCCCTTTCCGGTGTGTGGCCCTTTTGGATCAGGATACTCGTGAGGGTACGGGTGGCAGTGTCATATGGGATATAAATCATATTTTCGATTATACTGAATAATATGAAATACCGTAGATTTTCATCAAAAGATATTAAGATTTCCGTTATCGGTCTCGGCACCTGGCAGTTCGGGGGTGAATGGGGACAGAATTACACCCAGAATGAAGTAGACAGCATCATTGATTCCTGCCGGGAAACCGGTATTAATCTCCTCGATACAGCGGAATGTTACGGGGATGGTGTTTCCGAGCGCCTTGTGGGCAAGGCTATTGCATCTGACCGTGAGAAATGGTTTCTGGCCACCAAATTCGGCCACCATTACAACGGCAATTTCCAACGTGACCAGCTTTGGAGTGCCGATGAGGTGAGAAAACAGCTCGAACAGTCATTAAAAAACCTTCAGACAGACATTATCGATCTGTATCAGTTTCACTCCGGTAATGATGAGGCGTTTGCCAACGATGAACTCTGGACCATGCTCTCAAAGCAGGTGGATGAGGGTAAAATTCGTCAGATCGGGGTGTCTCTCTCATCCGGGGCTGAAACCCGTGATTCTCAAGCCTCCAGAGTTGCCGGTGTCGGTGCCGAAGCCGTTCAGGTTGTCTACAGTCGTCTTGAACGCAGTGCTGAGGAGATTGTTTTTCCAGCATGTATTCGTGATGGCCTCGGGGTTCTGGCTCGAGTGCCTCTGGCTTCGGGATTTCTTACCGGGAAATATTTACCCGGGGTAACGTTTCCCGAAGGTGACTACAGGAGAAATCTCGGTAGGGAGAAACTTGATGCCATGGCTGAAGAGGCGGCACTGATCAGGGATACTGAAGTGCCGGCCGGAACGTCCATGGCGGCATGGGCTCTGGCCTGGTGTCTGAAGAATGAAGCTGTGGCTTGTGTCATCCCCGGTGCCCGGAATGTTGATCAGCTGAGGGCCAATGCGGCAGCAGCCGATATGGTGGAAGATTCTCATCCCCTGTCGCTTTAGGCTGCGAACCGGCGAGGCTGCTTGGAATCGTGGAGGAAAGTGCCCCGAAGTTCGTCGGAACGGAGCCTGCAAGGCGAGTACCGCTAGAACGAGGTGTGCTTATCGCAACGATTCCAGGTAGCTTGTTAACGGTATTCAATAGTATGTTCGTTAAGGAGTTACGGGTCGCTACATTAGAAGCCGCCGAACTCGAAAGTCAGATTGACGACCCAGGAGGAGAGCCGGTTCGATTCCACTGGTGATGAAACGGGGATGCGCCAGCCGCCGCCCACCCCGATCCGGAACCAGTTATTGATTGGGAACAGGGCCTCGGCCGATGGAACGAAAACCCAGATATTCCCTTCAAAGGCCTGCTCGATGGGGGCGCCTGTCAGGCGGTAGACAGCACCGTATCCGCTGAGCAGGGAGATTCTCGGCCTCACCTTTTCTCCAAAAGGCAGAATATAACCGAGGTACAGTCCGCCGTAGTACAGATTCAAATCACCGATTTCATGAGTGTATGTAGTCCTGGGACTGGCGATGCCGAATGCCCCTACGGTAAAATCTCCGACACTGACAGCTCCGATACCACCCCACATTGTGCAGAACTTTCCATCCAGTATGGTGATGTGGGTGAGGGTACTGCCGTAGCCGCTGACTTTTGAATCCGCCGATACTGATGCTGCAGCTATCAGCAACAGAAGAATAATTGGTGGAAGTTTATTCATAATTCTTTAAAGTATATGCAGCCGTCAGGCCGAAAGAAACACCTCAGTTCCAAATTCTCATGAAAGCGGAAATCATTACAAAACCAGCATAAATAAAATGCATCAACAGGAATCTTTATCATGATATTTCTATAATCGGAACATACTTCATTCATATCTCATGTGTATCCTGTCAACTATAAACAGGAGTAATAAAAATGAAAAAAACAACTATAAATTATATTCTCGACATCATCATCGGACTTGGTTTTCTGGCATCGCTTATAACTGGAGTCGCTCTGATATTTAACAGTTCCGGAGGTTATCAGGGAGGCCGCAACCCTCAATATTCCATTCATGCACTGTGGATTGGTATTCATACATGGAGTTCCATCATCATGAGTGTCGGTGTTGCGGCGCATCTGGTACTTCACTGGAACTGGATAGTCTGCATGACTCGTAAATTGCTTTCATGCCGATCCGTCAACCTGAGAGAAAAAGCAAAGCTGAATAATTGTGGTAATAACTACCGGGTTATGGTAGACTGGTCCTGCAATACAGTAATATGAGTTGTATACTGCTGCTGGAAAAACCAAGATGATGGACATGGGGGAGATCAGGAACAACGGGAAAGAACTGTACTGCTGAATCGGACCGATACCCTCTTGACTGCCACCCATTCAACCTGTATAATTGTCAGTTGCATGTTAAATATCAATCCCCTCAAGATATGCGAGCGCTGAAGAGCGTACTCTTTTGCGCTTGCTTTTGTGCGTGCTAGCACTAAAACATCTGTTCTGACAGGCGGTGCTGCTTTTATTGAAGAAAACAGACCTCACATTTGAAATTGTTCTGAGGATTTTGTG
>JAUUYD010000338.1 GCA_030590585.1 Spirochaeta sp. | reverse complement strand
CATTCTCACCGATCAGACAATGAACTTCCCCGGGGAAAAGCTCGAAACTGAACTGATCCAGCGCTACCGTACCAGGGAAGCTCTTTGTTATGTCAATCGTTTTAATGATCGGTTCTTTCATTTGAAGGACAACTCTCTCAAACCCCGATGACTTTCTGTCACCGGGGTTTTCGGAACTATTAAAAATGCGTAAAAACTTACCAGGAATCCAGACCACCGATCATTTCGATCAGGTCATCCGATGGTGCCCATGGAATATTATCATCCAGATTATCCAAGGTAATGGCTTGCACTCCCGGTGGTTCAATATAAGTTTCCGGGGGGGTTATACCCTTGACTGTATAAAGGTACATAGCCTTGAACAGATAAAGCCCCTGGAGGGAAACCGGTCCGGCGATGGTTGCCTGAATAATCCCGTCCTTCAGCATCTGCACTCCGGTTGGTCCGCCGCCGGTGGAAACAATGGGTATTTCTCCATCCATTCCGGCGTCTTTGAGTGCATTGTAACAGCCAACGGCCATGGATTCGTTATTGGCAAAAATCACGTCAAACTCTTCACCCGAAGCGATAACATCCTGGGTAACATTGAGTGCCGTTTCGGTATCCCAGCTTGTATCCCGGTAGACGGTCATCTCAATTGTGCCGAACTCTTTAATGGCATCCTCAATACCGAGCATGTATTCTTCCACGATACCCATACCGGGTAATCCCCGTACGTAAAACAGTTTGCTTCCGGGATAGGTCTGGCTGATATACTTTGCGGCTTCATAGCCGAAATCGTAATACTCAAAAGCAACATTAACCACGATATCACCGCTAATGTTACCAACCAGTTTTGTATTTTCGAATGAAATTGGAACATCGGCCTCGTTTGCCCTGTTGATGAAATCCTGGGCCTGTTCCGGTGTGTAAACATAAACACCTACGTGATCCACACCTCTGGTAATCAGGTCCTCCAGATTATTCTGAGCTCTCTCACCGTCCCATTCAGGATCCAGAACTACAACTTCAACACCCTTTTTGGCCGCAGCATATTTGAAATTCTCGACGCTGTACCCGTTCCATTCATCAGACATGGAACTCGGAATGATTCCAAAAACAATTTTATCATCCGCAACCTTCTCATCATTTCCGCCAGCCCACAATCCGCTCATCGGGATGAGCAGAAGCACGATCAATACGACACTGATTTTTCTCATTTTTCCTTCTCCTTCGTAAAAATGCTTTTATCTGTAACTCCCGAAAAACAAATTCTCAAGGAGGCACAACTTCAGATTCATACCATAATCATAAAGTATTAATTTAACTAATGTCACGTTAGTCTGAATGGTTTAAACTGTCAAGGAAAATGTATAATGAGGAAGGGTTCGTGCTCGTTTTGACTTTTCAGTAATATCATATAATAATAATTCAAGCAGGATCATGAACAAGACTGTTAGCTGGTTATCAGGAATGAAATGAAAAAGCTGTCGATCAACAATGCCGTAAATGCATCACAACAAAGTCATATCAACCTCTCACTCATATTCAATTACATCCGGGATTCCGGATCGGTGAATCGCTCCAGAATTGCAAAGAACCTCGGATTGAGTATACCGGCTGTATCACGGAGTGTAGAAACTCTCGAGGGATCGTTTCTTATTATTAAACAGAGTAATGATCCGGGATCGGCACGCAAAGGAACTCCGGTTTATTCAGTCAATCCACAATATGGGTTCGTTTTAGCCGTCGATCTCTTCAGCATTCAAACAGAAGCAGCTGTTGTGGATTTTTCCGGTAAAATCAGATTCCGGAAAAAAGGATATAAACCCGAAGAATCCAGTGATACCATACGGGATTTAACAAATCTGATAGATCAATGCATCAGTGGTTTCACTGATTTTTCAGATATAGCAACGGATAAGATAAAAGCCATCAGTCTTGGTGTACCGGCCATCGTCGATCGAAGTAACGGGAAATTATCACTCTCTTACTATGAAGATTACGAATCCATTGATTTCAAGAATGTCCTTGAAAATCATTATCATGTTCCTGTGTTCATGGAAAATATCAGCTCACTCTCGGCACTTGGAGAAAAGATATACGGTAACAGGCGTTCTGAAGAAACTCTTGTTTTAATAGAAATCGGTGCCGGAATTGGTTCGGGGATTCTGCTGGACGGTTCAGTATACCGAGGCAACGGATTTGCAGGAGAAATCGGGTTCTCACTTACAGAAAGTGATGATGTGGCCTTTATGGGAAGAAAAATCGGTCACCTCGAAAAAAAGGCGTCTTTATCTTCACTGCAGGGCAGCATTCTCAATGAGTTGACCTGCGGAGTAATTTCCACACTGACTCCAATCTTTCAGACCGATCCATCAACCATCTCGCCTCCGGTAATCTTTAAACATGCACTGAGCGGGGACAACCTCTGCCTGATGGAAATATCGACTATGGTGCGTCAATTATCTACGGCACTTCATAACATGGCGATTATCATTAATCCTGATGCCATCATTATCGGCGGAGATGTTTGTTCAATGCCCGGAGCAGCAGAACTGCTTTTGAATCCGATTAAAGAGAGGCTGGCCATGTCGTTACCATTTAAGCCGCCTGAAATATCCTACTCATCTCTGGGTTCCGAATCAGGGATATTGGGAGCGGCTACATTGGCAATAGATTCGATATTACACGACGTATATCCTTATCATCAGAAAATCTCAAAGTAAGCGATTTAAGCCGCCGTATACTTATTTTAAATGGATATAATCCTTCAGGAGGTCGGCCAGAGGATTTTCTTCCACTCGGGAATAACCGAGGTGGAGATGCCGTCGAAATCCTTCGGCGTAGTTGACACCGCCAAGCCCTTCGGCCACACGGGAATTCAGATCTTTCATGGTAGTCAGATAAGAGTCAAAACCCTGGGAAATATCCAGCCAGTTCTTCTGACTCTCATGACAGGACAGCATCTTCACTTTGTCCTCAATCACCGATCCGATATCGACATGGAAATCAGATTCAACCGGGCGACGCAAACCGTCCTGCAGCCCATGGGGAACCGCATGATAAATTGTCACATCTTTTTCAACAGGAGGGCGGGGAGGATCGGTTATATAGTTCGTCATTCCTCTGACAAAGGCTCCTCCCAATGCCAGTCGGCATGCATTCATATGGTCTTCCATGTAATCTTCCGGAGATGCGGTAAGTATTATATCCGGATTTACATCCCTGACAGCCGCCGATACCTTGCGGATCAATTCCTCGTTGTAGAATACGCCCATGTCGTCACAAACACTCTCATGATGAACGGCACCAATATACCGGCAGGCCGCCAGGGACTCTTCCCGGCGAATCCGGATGATGTCCTCTGTTGAGTATTCGGCAGTGCCGCAGCTGCCATTGGTGATATTCATATAATGGATTTCACATCCGGCTTTTTTAAGGAGGAACAAGGTACCGGATATTACAAACTCGATATCGTCGGGATGACTGTGAATAGCAAAGACAACCATACTGCAGCCCTTAATGCATTTCGCTGTCGGTAGTTCCGACTGCGGATTGCAGGAAATGAAAATGAACATCCGGATGATCCGCCAGCAATGACATCGGTACGCTTGAATCCGCCAGTCCTTTGGATATCATCAGGGATGTCAGACGCAGTCCAAATGGATTGTCATGGGTTCCGGGATGCCAGATTGAAACACAATCGGATTTCCATGTTTCAACGGGTCCGACGGATAATGCCTGTGTGGGTACATCATGTACTCGTCCGGCGTAAGAAGTCCGGGCATTCTGAATCAATGTCATTGGATGCAGATCGACAATACGTGCCGGGAGTTTCCGATACTCCCGGGGGCTCGGCGGCGCATCCGTGTAAGCACCTTCTCTTTTCGGCGGATCGTTGAAGGCCCAGTGCTTCACTTCACCCTGCCCTCCCTGCATCACCATGCATCGAATATCATCATAACT
>JAUUYD010000302.1 GCA_030590585.1 Spirochaeta sp. | reverse complement strand
GCGGTAAGTGAATACCCCGAAAATTCAGAACAATCCATGATTGCCGAGATAGTCTCCGAAGGTTATCCACCGGTTCAGGTGGATCTTTCAAATCTGGAAAAGGTGGATTCAGAGGAAGGGAGCACCGATGCACTCCTTAGGGGTATTGCCGCTTCCATTGACCGCCGCGGCGGCAGAATCGGGGGCTTTACCGCCAGTACCGGCAGCCGGGTTCTCAAAGGATCAGGTTTGAGTTCTTCAGCTGCACTTGAGGTACTGGTTGGCTCGATTTTTAATGAACTTTTTAATGAGGGATTATTCTCCGAAGTAGAACTGGCCCAGATAGGAAAGGAAGCTGAGAATGACTATTTCGGGAAACCATGCGGGCTGATGGACCAGACGGCCTGTGCTGTCGGGGGTGTTGTTTCCATTGATTTTACCGATCCCGAGAGGCCTCTGGTAGTACCGCTAAACGCCGATTTTGCATCTTTCGGATACACTCTGGCAGTGGTGGATTCAGGGGGGGATCATGCCGATCTTACCCCTGACTATGCGGCAATACCTGAAGAGATGAAGGCTGTGGCCGGTGAACTGGGTGCCGAAGTGCTCCGTGATGTGAACGAGAAAGACTTCGAAGCCGCCATTCCGGCCATACGAAGAAAATACGGTGACCGTGCTGTACTCCGGGCTCTTCATTTCTACGGAGAGAACCGCCGTGTGGGACAGATGGTAGAATCACTTGAGAAGGGTGATATTGATGCATATCTGATGGGTGTACGCCGTTCGGGTGATTCCTCCTACCGTTTCCTTCAGAATGTTTTTTCACCAAGGCATGTAGAGAAGCAGGCGGTTTCTCTGGCCCTTGCCCTCACTGAGAGATTCCTGGATGGAGAGGGCGCCTCAAGGGTTCACGGCGGGGGATTTGCCGGTACCATTCAGGTTTTTATTCCCTCTGGCCGATTCGATGCTTACACCGAATTCATGGAAGAGTATTTCGGTGCAGGATCGGTTGTTCCACTCTCAGTTCGGCCGCTGCCGGTTGGTGAGCTGACTATGGACTGACGTCCCCTGGAGGTCATCCAAACCCCTTGACCAGCACCCCGGTAGATCGTCCATTATTGCCGAACCTTTTATTCAGAATTATTTAAGGAGAACATTCATGTCGAACCTTTCCCCTCTGCAAAAAGCAAGATACGCCTATGAGCCGAAACTTCCAGCTGTCTTCAAGGAGAAGATTGCCGATATTACTGTGGCCCTGGGTGAGCCGACCAGCTCGGTGTCCGATCAGATCCAGCTTCTCGACCTTTTTCCCCTCACATACGGTGCACCACTCGCCCGTTTCACAAAAGGAGCCAACCCCGATACCGGAAGAGCCAGAAAAATCGGAGTCATTCTCTCTGGAGGCCAGGCTCCCGGCGGCCATAACGTTATTGCCGGTATTTTTGACGCGCTGAAGAAAGCCAATCCTGACAGCATACTCTACGGGTTCACAGGCGGTCCCGCAGGAATCATCGACGGCGATCTTATGGAAATCACTGAAGAGATTATAGATGCCTACCGCAATACCGGGGGCTTTGACATCATCGGTTCAGGCAGAACCAAACTGGAAACAGAAAAACAGTTCGAGATGAGTCTGGAAGTCTGCAAAAAAAACGGTATTGACGGTGTTGTTGTTATCGGCGGTGATGACTCGAATACCAACGGCGCTGTTCTGGCCGAATGGTTCAAGAAAAAAAACTCAGGTATCACAGTTGTCGGCTGCCCGAAAACAATCGACGGCGATTTGAAGAATGAACACATCGAAACATCCTTCGGGTTCGATACCGCCACAAAAACCTTTTCCGAACTGATAGGAAACATCGAGAAAGATGCCAACAGTGCAAAAAAATACTGGCATTTCATTAAACTGATGGGACGAAGTGCCAGTCATATCGCTCTGGAATGCGGTCTTCAAACCAGGCCCAATGTCTGCATTATCTCTGAAGAAGTTAAAGAGAATAAAATGTCTCTGGATGACGTGGTTGAAAGTATTACCGATGTGATTCTCGCCCGGGCTGCGAAGGGTTTGAATTTCGGAGTGGCTCTTATCCCCGAGGGGCTTATTGAGTTTATCCCGGAAGTAGGCCGCCTGATTTCGGAACTCAACGACCTGTTGGCAAGAGAGGCTGAGTATTTTGCCACTTTGAAGACTGTGGAAGATCAGAGGGAATGGATGAACCATGAACTCTCAAAGGATTCCTCCTACGTGTTCTCCTATCTGCCAAGAGGCATACAGATGCAGCTCCTTGACGATAGGGATCCTCATGGGAATGTTCAGGTGTCCCGTATTGAAACTGAAAAACTTCTGATTGAACTTGTGGGTGAACGTCTGAACAGGCTGAAGCTCAAAGGCGAGTACAACGGTAAATTCAGCGCTCTGGCACACTTCTTCGGATATGAAGGCAGATGTGCATTCCCTACAAACTTTGATTCGGATTACTGCTACGGACTGGGGTTTTCCGCTTTCCTGCTGCTATCAGCCGGGCTTACCGGATATATTGCCAATATTGCTGACCTCCAGAAACCAGCGGATGAATGGATTCCCGGCGGTGTGCCGTTAACCATGATGATGAACATGGAACAGCGTCACGGAGAACGGAAGCCGGTTATCAGAAAAGCCCTGGTGGAGCTGGACGGCGCTCCATTCGCGGCTTTTGCCGCTCAAAGGGACGCATGGGCGGTGGAAACCGATTATGCCTTCCCCGGGGCTATTCAATATTACGGCCCCTCTGAGGTTTGTGATCAGCCTTCTGAAACCCTGAAGCTGGAGAAGGGCGCCTGAGTCTGAAGACAGCCGGAGGGATTTCAGCCTCACCGGCAATTTTTCAGGTAATAACAGTGAGAAAAAGATTTCTTTTATTTATTGCACTCTTTATAACACTGACATCCGCATTGTTTCCGGCACCGGCAATCTACCTGAATAAGGCAAAAACCTTAACTCAGAAAACACTTGTGTTAAGGCCTTACTATACATATTCCGGGATGGAAACCTCATTGCCCACAAGTATAAAAAATGTTCACTCCCATATGGGAGTTCTTTTCATGAGCTATGGACTGACTGACAGTATTACTTTAGGTGCAAATTTGTTTTATACCTTCAAGTTTTCTGAGAACTCAAGTACCTCAGGTACAAGTAGCTCCTTTTCCAATGGAATGGATGATATTCTCACCTTGATGAAGTTTGCAGTATTAAAAAGTGAGACATCATACTTGTCCGCGGTACTTGCCGTTAAATGGAACAGCGCATTTTATGTCAGCAGCAGTGAGAAGCCCCCGATAGGTTCAGGGGGTACCACTCTGGATTGTAAAATCCTTTATGATGTTCAGGTGATACATGATTTCTGGATAACCATGATTTCCAATTATAATTACCTGATTACAGACAATGATTCCCGAAACAACAACTACGCGGGATTCGTCATAACAGGTGATTTCCCCATATGGGAAAACAAACTGTATGGAGAGATTGATGCTGAAATCAGCTATAGTTTTCCTTCAGGCAGTTCCAAAGCCGACAGTGAATGGTTCTTTAAGGGGTTTTTAGGTTTGCAATATAAAATCAGCAAAACACTGTTTTACCAGCTGCTGGCAGGGTATGGCGGGAATGGTGATGGAGACAAGGATTTTCTCTTTATGAGAACCGGGGTTGCAATGTCTTTTTAATTCCCATGTTCGCCGCTCTCGAAGTTCATTTCCTCTTTAGTCAAATTTCTCCTGCTCTTCAATCTCATCCCGGCCTTTTTTATCATAGTCATATATCTCAATACTGTCTGAAATGTACCAGTCAAACATGTCCCTGCGCAGCTTGGACCGCCAGGTTTTACCTTCGGCCTTACGCTTGAGATTGTAGAAGACGACTCCCTCAGCCATTACCTTGTCTTTCAGCCCCAGTTTGGATGCTCGTTTTGTGTAGAATCTGGAAAAAAGCCAATCCTTGAACCAACTGCTCCAGTTGTCAAAAGTTCGTTCATAATCATCAAAGGATTTGTACCTGAGCCTGTCAATTGCCGTATCGAAGGGATACCACTGATGCATATCCAGTTTATATGGATTCCCCTGAAGCTTCGGACCAATGAGTTCTCCGGCCTGTTCACCATCAGGTTTGATAAGTCCTTTGCCGGCAGACATCAGAACTCCTTCAATCAGAAAAGTTTTTCCCTTAATTATCTGCAAAGGATCGATTACGTTCTTTCTGTTCTGAATTTTAACAAGCCTGCCGCCTTCGGTGAGAATTTTTACATTCGAGCCGTCAAGTTTCTCTACTGCAAAGGTTTCAGAATCTTCAAATACCCATTCATAACCCGG
>JAUUYD010000429.1 GCA_030590585.1 Spirochaeta sp. | reverse complement strand
TCCCAGAAGCAGTCCCGCGGCGACAGCGGCCATGGGATTTCCCAATCCGCCGAGAATGGCAACAATGAACCCTTTGATCGCCAGCTCACTGCCCATGGCATAATGGGTTTGAGTCAGCGGTGATACCAGGCAGCCTCCCAGTGCTCCAATTCCGGCAGCAAGCATAAATGAGAGGTTTACCATTCTGCTGGTACGGATTCCACAGAGCTTTGCCGCCTTTGTATTGGAGGAACAGGCCCTCATTGCCTGACCTGTCAGAGTAAAGCGGAAGAAAAGGTAGAGGATAATGACGATAAGAGCTGTTATTCCGACAATCCAGAGTACCTGAGGTGATATTCTGGCTCCCAGTATGTCAATTGATGAAATCTCGTTTCCGGTAAAAAACCGTAAGGCTCTGATTTGTTCATCCCAGATTAGAAGAGCAACTTCCCGGATAAGTATAGATATTCCGATTGTAATAACAATCATTCCCAGGACGCTGCTTTTTTTCATGCGCCTGATAAAGACGATTTCGATCAGGCTGCCGACGGCTCCTGTAACAAGAACTGCAATAACAATCGCGGGGATAAGACTCATAATCTGGGACAGGGAATAGGCTATCATCCCGCCGAGCATAACAAATTCACCCTGGGCCAGATTTATTATTCCCGTTGTGTTGTAAATGATGTTGTATCCGATAGCAACAAGAGCATAAATGCTGCCTACTGTGATGCCTGAAAATATGTACTGAAGGATCTGTTCGGATGTCATGATCGCCCTTTTTTCTCATATTACAAAAAAACCGGACAGAGAGTAATAAGCTCAGTCCGGTTTTTGCAATTACCTACTTGTGTTTTCTTTTTTAATAAAGGGCAAAAGCTCCATTTTTAACAGTCAGTATCTCAAGAGAATCCATACCCAATCCGTTATGATCATCCTTCGTAAAGTTGAAAACGCCGCCGGTTCCGGGGAATCCGGTTATTTTTTCAATTGCATCGCGGATGTCTTCTCTACTCAGACTGTCTGCTGTCCTCGCAGCCTCGACAATGATGGAAAATGCGTCATAGGCATGTCCGCCGAAAGTACTTGCAGCTTCATTGTACCTGGACTCATATGCATTCTTGTAGGCTACGAGCGTTGCTTTCTGGGGATGGGAATCCGGAAGCTCGTCGGCAACGAGAAGACGTCCGGCGGGGAAGATAATTCCTTCAGCAGCTTCACCTGCGGCAATAACATACTGAATATTTCCGAATCCATGGCTTTGAAAGAGAGGAACATCCATACCAAGCTGCTTCATGTTTTTAGGAACGATGGCCTGGGCAGGAACGATGGACCAGTTCACAACAGCCTGAACACCTTCAGCTTTAATCTTGGTCAGTAATGCGGTAAGATCGGTGGCAGCTCTGTCGTAAGTTTCCGCCAGGGCAATCTCAATACCATACTGCGGGGCATAATTTTCCAATTGACCTTTTCCCGCATTACCGAACCCGGAATTGGCGGCTACAACACCGATTTTTGTAATCCCCATGCTGTTCATGGTCTGAAATATCAACTCGGCTACATAGCTGTCTTTCTGAGGTGTCTTGAAGACATAACTTGCAACCGGATTCACAATCACCTCTGCCGCGGCACAGGACACAAGGGGTGTCTTGTAGGATTCGCAGAGGTCTTTAATCTGCATGGTTTCACCGCTGGTTGAGGGACCGATGATGGCGATAACCTTATCTTCTTCAATCAGCTGTTTGGCAAAGGATATAGCTTTTTCGGGATTGGCGGCTGAATCCTTAATTATCAGTTCAATCTGTTTGCCGTTGATTCCTCCGTCTGCGTTAATCTGCTCGGCAAGCATTTCGATGGTTTTGGCTTCAGGTGCTCCAAGGAATGAAGCCCCGCCGGTTACTGCCAGAATGGCACCGATCTTTATGGTTTCGGTTTCACCAGTTCCGTTTGCGAAGGCATGGGATAAAACCATTGTTAAAGCCAGTAAGATCATCAGGATTCGTTTCATTATTAAGATTCTCCCCTTAAAAAGTTCCTCATTTTTGAGGTGTCAATCAGTTTGGATTACCAAAAACCGACGGATCGGTCGGAAACTGACTGATTAGTCGGTACTTTATCCTTACTATTACACAGCGGTCAAGGGTTTTTTTCAATTTCGTTTAATTTCGTGTAATCAGGTTCAGGCTTTGTCGTTTACAGATTCGTCTCAATAGTCTTATATGGAGGTATGGTTGAGATCAGTGCGATCGAACTGGATATTCTGACATTGGCGCAAAAGGGACATTCCAGAATCGAATTCAAAAGGAATGCATCAACACTGATATGTAATTATTTCGGATGTCGAGGATTGGATATCTATATCCGTGAAGGATTACTTGATTACACCTGGATTACCCGCCGGGAAGCCAATGGCGAATATTCCTTTCGAAAGGCAGAAGAATTATCTGAAACAACTCTGGAATACCGCCGGCTTGCAGGTCTTCCCGAACAATCTGATCAGGTACCTCGATTCATCGACAATGGAGCCTTACTTGTTACTATTAATATTGGCAAGGCACTGGACGGCTTAGTCGCTTACTTCCGGGAACCGGATGAATCGTTCACAACGAAAGATCAGGCATCTTTACTGGCAGTTTCAAGAATTTTCGCTAAAGCTGTTTTTTTTCGTAATTCACAGGCCGCATTGCATGAAAGAATCAAAGAACTCACCTGTATCTATGAGATAACGAAGATCATGCATAAGTCTCAAGAGGGTATAGAAAACACCCTGCATGATGTAATAAAACGTGTTCCCTGTGCCTTTCAATACGAGGACTCCGCTACTTCCCGAATCCTTCTCGACGGACAGGAGTATGCCTGCGGTAGTGTAAACGGAAGCCCCTACTCCCTGCGGAGCGATATTATCATCGCCGGTTCTGAGCGGGGATATATTGAAGTAAATTATGAAACTAATGGACATGACCTGGAAGAAAAGTCTTTTTTACAGGAAGAACAGAACTTGCTGGACGGAATTGCAAAGCAGCTGTCCCTGCTCATAGAAGAAAAGGAAGCGGCGGTTGAGAAATTGAAACTGGAAGACCAGCTGCGCCACGCCGACCGGCTGGCCACCATCGGGCAATTGGCAGCAGGGGTTGCCCATGAGATAAATGAGCCTCTGGCCAACATTCTGGGATTCTCCGAACTCATCAAAAAGGATCCGGGTCTTTCCGGACAGACATCCAGGGATCTTGATAAAATAATTCGAGCCTCAATGTATGCCAGGGATACGGTTAAAAAACTCCTGATGTTTGCCGGAAAAATTCAACCGGGAGAAACAAAGATCAACCTCAACTCCATCATC
>JAUUYD010000178.1 GCA_030590585.1 Spirochaeta sp. | reverse complement strand
TGTTCACCGCGATTTGAGCAGAAGGTAATAAGCAGAGATAACCCCTGGTACACTTACCAGGATCGCTGGGGGTATACGGCAACAAAAAAGATGGATCAGGCCAGTTCAATACATTTCTTCGATCATAAGACCGATTCCAGGGAAAAATGGGATTCTCATAAACACAGATGGAAGTTCTCAGGCGATCCGAATGAGCCGGCCAGAATTGATAGCGCCTCCTACTTTGAGCATTTCGACGCCTATCCTTCCTGGCAGGAAGTACTTGGAAAGTATAATGAAATCTATTCTCAAGGCCGCTATATGCTGTTTAATGTCTATGGTCCCTGGGAAGCGAACTGGCGTCACTGCGGATACGAAGAACTGTTGATGAATACGGCGCTTGACCCATCCTGGGTAACGGAAATGGCCGAATACCATATTGAGCTTGTCATAAACGTATTAAAGTACGGGCTGAAAATGGGGATGAAACCGGATGGCCTTTTCATAATTGATGACCTTGGGGGAACCAGGGGCATGTTATTCTCTCCCGACTCCTGGCGGTCAATTTTCAAGCCGTCATTCATCAGACTTGGTGAATTTCTGGCTGCTCATAACATTGATTTCTGGATGCACTGCTGCGGTAATGCCGAGCTAGTTTTTCCGGATCTTATCGAAGCCGGTGTAAGGGTTATGAATCCCCTGCAGGCATCAGCAGGACTGGATGTTGTTGAACTGAGAAAAAAATACGGAACCAAACTTGCGTTTTACGGAAATATTTCAGAAATCAAGATGACCGGCCCCCTGGATGAACTGGAAGAAGAGATCCGCTCAAAAGTTGCCATCGCCAAAAAGGGCGGTTACATCTTTCATTCGGATCACTCCGTACCCCCTGATGTCGACCTGGAACGTTACAGGTGGATTCTGAAAACCGCACGAAAATGCTTTTTGGAAACTCCTGAATGAGAATCTATCCCAAAGCGACATCCAGGGTCATCATAACAGTGAACCCGACAATGGCACCCATCGTGGCAATGTCGATGTTCTTATGCTCATGAGCTTCGGGGATGAGTTCTTCAATAACGACATAAATCATTGCGCCTGCGGCAAAGGCCAGGGCGTAGGGAAGTATGGGGCGCATCAGTATAACAAGCAGGGCGCCGAGTACACCGAATACGGGTTCCACCATACCGGAGAGTTGCCCGTAGGTAAAACATTTCCAGCGGGAGAGTCCTTCCCGCCTCAGAGGAACGGAAACCGCCAGCCCCTCAGGGAAATTCTGAATCCCGATACCGATAGCCAGGGCAATCGCCGCAGCTAGAGAGGCGCCGGGGTATCCCACGGCTACAGCTCCGAATGCTACACCGACAGCCAGCCCTTCGGGGATATTGTGCAGGGTGATGGCCATGACAAGCAGTACACTTCTCTGCCAGCTCGTTTTCGGTCCTTCGGCATCCGCCATGGGCATACCCAGATGGAGATGGGGAATAAGCCTGTCGGCCACCCGGAGAAAAATAGCACCCAGCAAAAAGCCTGTAGCGGCTGGGAACCATGGAGGAACACCACCCATTTCTTCCGAGAGGGCGATGGCCGGGGCCAAAAGCGACCAGTAACTGGCAGCTATCATCACACCGGCGGCAAAACCCAGCATAACATCCAGAACTTTGACTTTAATTTCCTTAAAGAAGAACACCGTGGCGGCGCCTAAAGCAGTAAGTCCCCAGGTGAACAATGTACCGATAAAGGCCTGTAATACCGGGGACTGCTCTCTGAACCATTCCATAAACATATTTAACTCCAATTTGATAAAAGTTTAATCATTATGTCGGAGTAATTGCAATAGTAGTATAGGCTAATATAAATAGTTTGAACTAATTTTATTCATTCGATTGCAGCCCGAAAGATATCATTTTATTCAGGAGGGTTTTTCTGGAAATACCCAGCTCTCCAGCGGTTTTTTCTCTGTGACCCTCATTTCGAAGCAGGGCCTCCCGAATCATTTGGATTTCCATCTGTTTGAGGGTTCCCGCCGGCTTTTCATGTATCGATGTAATATCGTGGGGAAGTGTGAAATCCCGGGGTTGGAGGACGGTTGTTTCCGCCAGAATGACAGCCCGCTCGATCATATTTTCCAATTCCCGGACATTCCCGGGGTAATCATATGCGCTAAGAACTTCAAGGGCTGATTGAGAAAAACCGGTAATCTGTGTCCGGCCTGTTTCAGAGAGTCGATTCAGGAACAATTTTGCCAGATAGATGATGTCGGCAGGTCTATCTCTCAACGGGAGCATATTTGCTTTAATAACGTTGATTCGGTAGAACAGGTCTTCTCTGAAAGATCCATCGGCAACGGCTTTTTCCAGATTCCGATTTGTTGCGGCGATAATACGGACATTCACCGGTATGATGCCGGTTCCGCCGAGGCGTTGAATTTTCTTTTCCTGTAGAGACCGAAGCAGCTTTACCTGCAGGGCGGAGGGGAGTTCCCCGATTTCATCCAGAAAAAGAGTACCGCCGCCGGCCGCTTCAAAATACCCGATCCGGCGCCTGTCGGCTCCGGTAAAAGCCCCTTTTTCGTATCCGAAGAGTTCGCTTTCTATTAAGCCCTCAGGCAGTCCCCCCAGATTGACGGGAATAAAGGGGCCTTGTGCCCGCCGGGATTTTCGGTGAATGTATCGGGCCGCCACTTCTTTTCCGGTACCGCTTTCCCCGGTAACAAGTATGGTTGCATCGCTGGGCGCGGCTTTATTCAGGAGCTCTATTACTGTCTGCATAGACGGATCAAGGGATATCGGGGCTGATTCCGAACCGGCATTTTTTCCGGTTTCAGTCTGCATCTTCAGCGGCTGCGCCGTTCTTGCAGCACGCTTAATACGAATTATAAGTTCTTCAGGATCGAATGGTTTTACCAGATAATCGGAAGCACCTGTTTTCATCGCGTTTACGGCGTCACCCACATCACCGTAGGCACTCATCATCACTACCGGCAGGGATGGTCCTTCACTGGTCATCCAATCCAGCAGTTCCAGCCCATCCATTCCCGGCATTCGGAGATCCAGGACGATGACATCGAAGGTTTGCTCTTCGAGCTGTTTCCGTGCGGAAAGACCGTTGGAGGCCTCGGTAATGGTCCATCCTTCCAATGAAAGATACTGTGAGAGAGTTTTTCGGAGATTATCTTCATCATCGACAATGAGTATATGCATCAGGTTTTCTCCCTGGGAAGTTCCACAATTACCCGGACTCCTGACCTGATACCGTCTGAAAAGTGATTCTCAATTTTCAAGGATCCACCGGCAGCTTCGATGAATTGCCGGGATAAAGCCAGACCGACACCGCTCCCTTTGATTTTTGTTGTAAAAAATGGATTAAACAGGTTCTCTGTATTCCCTTCCGGCAGCCCCTTTCCATGATCAAGGATAATAATACGGACCATTTTACCATGGTTCATAAGGGTTACTTCCGGCGGCGATGCTCCGGGTGTCTCCTCCTGACTCTCAACGGCATTTCGTACAAGATTAATTATTGCGGAAGAGAAAAGAGCCGGATCCATTTTAACCGATGGGCCGGGGAGGGGAATTTCTGTATTAAGATCCCATGGCTGATGCTTGAGAATGCTGTGCAGTTCTTCCGAGGCATTAAAACTTACTGGATTTCCGGCAGGATCGGCCAGCCAATCCCTCACCTTATCTGTAAGAGCACTCAAACGGTTAATTTCCTCATCAATAATTGAAAGATTTCCAGTATGTTCCGGGGGCAGCATTTTTTTCAGCAGGGCCTGCTGGGCTTTTAATACCCCGAGGGGGTTCCTGATTTCGTGGGTGAGGGTTCGGGCGGCCAGTCCAAGCTGGACCAGCCTGTGCTGCCGCACAATTCGCCGGGCCGAAACCTGCTGCATTATGAGTAAGGATATAGCCAGAAGGGTGAGACCCCCTGCTCCTGCAATTCTCCATATACCGTTATTTCCGTCTTCCCGAATATCCCAGTCAATAAGAACCTGCCGGCGCATGCCGAAACCGCGCCCCCGAACACCAGTCTCCCCGTCGGAATGCAGGGTACCGGTGAAAGCCAAGGTACGAATCGTCCTTAAATGGCTGTTTACCACAAGCTCCGAGATAGCTTTTTCAGCAGGAACTGATGATAAACGGTCAGGAGCGGTACCCCAAACAGCTACTGATGTACCCTCGGGTGTGTATATTCCCCATCCGCTTACAGATGGGGCCAGTTTACCGACAGCCTGGCCGTCACTGACGTCCTCGGCAATAGATGTTGCGGCTTCCAGAGATCCCAACCGGGCGATATCCATATCCCGGAGGCGTCCTTCCCGAAGGAGGGCCGCCGAGAAAACGAGGATGAGAAGCACTATCAGTACGGCTGGCCAGAGTGACCCGACTGTTTGAAATTTGAAGCCTTTTCTCATGATTCTTAGAATATCCTGACTATGATTCGGAGTCGACCATCTCCTGAGCAGATGATTTGATATCCGACATCGGCAGCCCTGTTTCTTCAGCCCAGTCCTTCAGGCTGGAAGATTTCGAACTCATGGGATGATCGAATTTCTCCAGCCACATCTCTTCTGTAACACCCCATCCCTTTAAATCCCCAAAGGTTGTAAGTCCGCGCACCATACGGTCCGGCTGTTCATGATCTTCGCTGGGAGAACTTGGTTCTTCACCACCAGCTGCATTCGGAAGGGCTATTGCCGTAAGGCGCAGCTCTGCAGCTTTTTGGGTATCGATGTGCTGATATGTCTCAAGAATCTCAACGGCCGCCAACGGGAGAACTGTTGTCTCTTCAGCTGTGAAGGGAAGTCCTGTCCAGAGAGCTGTGAACAATTTGGCCGCATCGGTGCCGATTTCCACTCCGCCTTCCAAATCTCCCCAGGCTGCTTCAAGGCTCTTGGCCTGAAGAATACCGGGGTCATCCCCAATCAGGCCGAAGGCCGCGGCCATTATTTCCGGCGGTATCCCGAAGGCTGCTTCAATATCGTTGAAACTGTAGGATCCCCGGATATCTCCGGGATCATTCTCCCCGGTGAATTTCCCGCTTGTGAATTTATTTGGATTTTTACTGCTTTTTGTTTTCCAGTAACCGGTCAGTTCAGCGATACCGACCCCGGCGATCAGAGAGACTACCAACACTACAGCGACAAGGGCAGCTTTATTTTTCATTTCTTATTTCCTTGTAGGGAATTACTTTCATTTCAACTGTGTCGGAAACAGGGCAGACTGCGTCTGATGTACAGATGAGACAGCTGATACAGTTGGGATCGCGTATGCTTGCTTTATTTGATATATCAATTCCCATGGGACAGGCTTTGTCGCATTTGGAACACGATATACAAGTAGACGCGTTTCGGCGAATCGGCATGATACGGAAGAGATTGGTGAGGCCCAGAAAGGCTCCGTAAGGACAGGCATAGCGGCAGAATGGCCTCTCAACAAAGATGGACATCAGCAATACAAGCCCAAGAGCTATAAACCCTGTAATAGCAACTTCCCCTGTCCAGAACTGGAAGAGAGCATAATAGGGGTCGAAATCACTGAAGATAAGCTTGCCGCTGACGGCTGTCATTACAACAACCCAGA
>JAUUYD010000484.1 GCA_030590585.1 Spirochaeta sp. | reverse complement strand
ATCGTCCAGTGAGGCTTTGTGGGAATCCTCATCGGTGCTGAGCTTCTGACCGTCGAGAACCCATGAGAGACTTCTGTTTTTAACTGCCGGACCGGAGGTTCTTTTCAGTACCGCGGCCACCCTGAGGACAAGTTCCTTGGGGCTGAACGGTTTAACGATGTAGTCATCGGCACCGATTTCAAAGCCTGTGATGCGGTCGGATTCGGATTCACGGGCCGACATGAAAATAATGGGAATGGACTGCCGGCTTAAGAGTTCTTTGGCAAAGATAAAACCGTCACCGTCTGGGAGCATCACGTCCAGGAGAATCAGGGCAGGTTTGCGTTCCTCCAGAGCCGCTTTGGCACTGGTGAGGTCACCAAAACCTGAAACTTCATGATCGGCGAGCTGCAGATAACCTGTTACCGCTTCCCTGATCGATTCATTGTCTTCCACAATGTAGATATGCGCCATGTAGACAGTTTAATCCCCTGCAATGCCGGACTTCCAGTCCGGATAAGGGGAATTTGTGGATTTTGTGAAGATTTAAGAGGAGCTGAAGTGAGAGATGATTTTGATGAGTCAATGAAAGTATGGATAGTATTTCTCATGATGCGGGGTATAAATACCTTTTTTCGAGTTCCCGGATCGCCTGCCAGCTGCTTCGTATGTAGGATTGTTGGATTAGAGCTTTGGTTTAACCTTCGAGTATATGCCTTTCAGCGTTGATGCGATGGATTCGGGCATTGTGCCGTAGTCATCCTCTGTTAATTCGGCTCCCCTGATTTTCAGCAGCTCGCTGAGGTCGTAGAGGTCTTTGGCGGCGATTTCTATGCCGTCTTCTATCAGTTTCTTCCTGTAAACGGCGCATTTTATCATCAGAAGCGGGACTAAAGCCGCAAACATCCCGGAAAGATTTTCATCACGTTCACTGATTTCTTCGGGATTCGGGAGCGGCACTTCCATGTCCCATTCATTACCGGGAAAGAGTATATCGATGTCCACTTGATTTATTCTGTCTCTGGCTGAATCGGGTTTTACTTCAAGGAAATCCGGCTGTTTTTTCCTGATGGTATCCCAATCATCCGACTTGATGAGAATATCGATATCCATGGTGGTACGGTGGGCACCGTTTCTGATTACGGCCAGACCGCCGATGACTGCATATGGAATATCAGACTCGGTAAACAGGGCATCGAGCCGGTGAAGAGTGTCAAGAAGAGGGCTCTGTTTAAAATCACCATTCAGATTCAGAATCTCTTTCGGGGTCATGAATTATGATATCATGGGGAGATGGGGCTGAGGAACAGGGGAACAGGCAGCGTTAATGCTGCTCTGCACCCAGATACATTGGAAAAAATTATCTCGGAGTTGAAGTGAACGGCCGTATTCTGCAGTAAAGAAAGGTATGGACAGTTTTTCACACGATGCAGGGTATAAATACCTGTTCTCGAACTCCCGGATTGCCTGGCAGTTGCTGCACAGTTTTGTGGATATCCCTATCCTCCGGGAAATCCGGCCGGAGAATCTTCAGCTGGTGGATAAGTCTTTTGTTTCGGATGAACTGCTGAAACGGGAGGCGGATGTTCTCTACAGGGTGGAGATGGAGGGCCGCTCTGCATACATCTACATTCTGCTGGAGTTTCAGTCCACTCCGGACAAGGCCATGCCGGTGAGAATGCTGAACTACATCATGATGTTTTACGATATGTTGCTGCGTAACAGTAAAAGGGGAAAACTGCCGGCGGTTCTTCCTTTGCTGTTCTATACCGGGGAGAAGAACTGGAATGTTCCTTTCAGGCTGGAGGAACTGATCCGGGGGTATCTGCCGGACAGGTATATACCACACTTCGAGTACTATCCCATTATAATCAATGACTATTCGGATGAGACCCTTTTTGAGATAAATAATTTAATATCTGCTATTATGGTGATGAGTAAGGGCTCTGACGGCTGGGAATTGCAGGAGAAAATCAAACGTTTAGGCAGCTGTCTGAAACAGGAGCACAAAGATGATCTGCGGATGTTTACGGGCTGGCTGGTTCAGCTTTTATCCGAAAAAGAACCTCTGCCGGAAATTGACGGGATTTTCCGGAGGAAGGATGGTGGTGGAATGATAGTAGAAGCGGCGAAACATTTAACACAGATATGGATGCAGCAGGGGATTGAACAGGGTTTTGAGAAAGGGATTGAGAAAGGGATTGAGAAAGGCGGGCTGAAAGATAAACATGAAGTTTTGATCCGGCTGCTGGACTTGAAATTCGGTCTGGAGGGGGATGAGAAAGAGCGGATTCGTAAGGTTCAGTCCCCCGGGCTGCTGGACTCGGCTCTGGATGCGGTTGTTCTCAGCGATGACAAAATGAGTGTTTTGAAAATATTGAATTAAGAGGACCGGTGGGATTTGCTTTAGATGCCTTTCATTGTAATACAGTGAACGTACCGACGTCCGGGCACTTCCGTTTGTCCTGGGGTATCTTCACCCTGCAGGTTCTCATCGATATACTCTCCAACCATGAGTAATAAGGTTGTTCTGACAGGGATTAAACCCACCGGCATGCCCCATCTGGGGAATTATCTCGGCGCCATACGCCCGGCGCTTCAATTGGCAGAAGAAGATAACACCGAAGCGCGGTTTTTTATCGCTGATTATCATTCGCTGAATTCGGTCCGGGATGCGGATACCCTGCGTTCCTACATATACGAAGTTGCCGCCGTCTGGTTGGCAGCAGGTTTGAATCCCGAGAAGGTGCTTATCTACAAGCAGTCGGATGTTCCTGAAACCTTCGAGCTTACCACTATACT